>NZ_JAAHFZ010000122.1:0-5724 GCF_010672795.1 Moorena sp. SIO1G6 | reverse complement strand
CCTGATGGGGTCGGATTTGCACCGCCATCCTGATGAATAGTTATAACCTTTGGGATGTTATTCCGCGAGTTACCTGAGTCATAACCTACTCTACTACGAGTTGCTCCTACTCAGAACAAGCCGCACGCTGCAGAGGAGTCCACTCGATAATTTCCGCATAACCAACTACATAGAGGCTATGCATGGTGTTGATTATGCCCTTGCGGGAGCCCTTCAAAATATGCTGAACCGGATATTTTTTGGGAAACGATTCTTGAGGTGCGACCCGTGGCGAATTTAATTCGCCAACGGAAAGCGCACCTGAGGATTATTACTAGGAGTTATATCCTCAGGATTAGTCTCTGGGTTTGGGCGAAATTCGGAATCCATAATGGTCACCTTTTGCTTGTTGTTTTATATTATAATAATAATGATTATAATATAATTTGTCAAGGGTTTTTAGAAATTTTTTTTGACAGCAAATTTCGCGCACCGCAAAGTTGAGTTAAAGTCCCCCAGAATTGGGGGATTTAGGGGGATTTCAGCTTTTAAAGTCCCCCAGAATTGGGGGATTTAGGGGGATTTCAGCTTTCAAAGTCCCCCAGAATTGGGGGATTTAGGGGGCAAATTCGTAAGTCCTAAAAATTAGAGACGCTCTATTGAACGTCTCTAAAAAGCTACTCTGTCTTGATGCAGTCGCTCATGGGGGAAACCCCCAAGACCGCGCTGCATCGCTTTTGGCGTTGCTTAATAATGGAATGATTTTAATACTTTTGTAGAATGGGCATCAAGCGTGGAATGGGCATCTTGGTAGAACTGGCATCTTGGTAGAACTGGCATCTTGGTAGAACTGGCATCTTGGTAGAACTGGCATCTTGGTAGAACTGGCATCTTGGTAGAACTGGCATCTTGGTAGAACTGGCATCTTGCCAGTTTCATGCTTATTGTCGAGCGGGCAGGATGCCCACTCTACTCCTATTCATTCCAAGACTGACGCAACGCCAATAATCCTAATCTATGCCTTCAATTTTATCTTCAACCTCCTGATACAACTCGCGCAACAGCTGTAAATTACTCTCACTAGTTTCCCAATAGCCACGTCCATTAACTTCTAATAACGTAGACACTACTTTACGGAAGGAATTGGGATTCAAATTCATTAACCGCTGACGCATTTCTTCATCCTGGATAAAGGTAGTATTCACATCTTCATAAACCCAGTTATCCACTGCATCAGCCGTTGCACTCCAACCCATAGTATTCACTAAGCGTTTGGAAAGTTCACGCACCCCTTCATAGCCATGATTCAACATGCCCTCGTACCACTTGGGATTAAGTAACTTAGTCCGGGCATCTAAACGGACGGTTTCTGATAGGGTGCGAACCTGAGCATTAGCAGTAGTAGTATCAGCTATGTAAGCGGTTGGTTTCTTACCATCGTTCCGCAAGTTGGCTACTACCTTAGTGGGGTCAGAATCAAAGTAATGAGAAACATCAGTAAGGCTAATTTCCGATGAATCAAGATTCTGGAAGGTAACATCAGCGGTTTTCAAGGCGGACTCAAAAATCTTCTGACTCTGTTCCATGGTGCCTGGGTTATCGGAAGAGAAGGCAAAGGACTTGCGACTGAGATACATATTCTGTAACTCGGCTTCTTCTTCCCAGGTGCTGTTTTCCACAGCTAAATTAACATTGGACGCATAGGAACCAGAAGCATTGGAGAACACCCGAGTCGCCGCTTGCCGTAGATTAATGCCCATCTCTTGAGCTTGTTGCAAACTGTGTTTCCGCACAAAATTCAGTTCCAGGGGTTCATCGGCTTCTGCCGCCATTTTCACCCCTTGGTCGAGTAAATTCATCTGATTGATGAACAAATCCCGGAAGACACCGGAACAGTTAACTACAACATCAATCCGAGGACGACCTAACTCTTCTAAAGGAATTAGTTCTAATTTATTCACCCGTCCCAAGGCATCGGGCACTGGCTTAACCCCGACCATCCACAGAATTTGGGCTAGGGATTCCCCATAGGTCTTAATATTATCGGTACCCCATAGTACACACGCAATGGTTTCTGGCCAAGCCCCATCATTATCTCGCTTTTGCCGTGCCAACAGTCGGTCTACTACAATTTTGGCAGATTTCACCGCTGCTAGGGTGGGAATGGATTGGGGGTCGAGGGCGTGAATATTCTTACCGGTCGGTAGCACATCGGGATTTCGGATCGGGTCACCACCAGGACCTGGCAGCACATATTCCCCATCTAAGGCTTGGAGCATTGCTCCTAGTTCGTTGTCTGCTACTATCTGCTCTAAACAGAATTCGAGATAGTCAAACAGAGGCTTGATCGCTTCGGAATCTACTTTGGTGTATCCTAAATTGTGCAAGGCTTCTACCCAGGGTTCTTTTTTACCAAGGTTGAGGAAGTTGAGTTTAGAGACTTTAGAAACTCGTCCATCGGTGTCGATTTGAGCTTGAACCATAGCACTAACAGCAGCACGGGTAGCTTGGGTGATATCTTGCAACAATTCCACATCAGCTAAGATGCCTTGGTCATTGTTGCTGTAAATTTCATCAATATCTCGCTCAATACTGTTAGCAATAATCCGGGGTAAACCGATGATTTCGTCTTCGCTACGGTCTAAGTTAGCAATATTGACTAGCGTTGCGATCGCTTCTTCTGCGGTTGGTGGCTTACCAATCACATGCAACCCACAGGGTAACAACCTTGATTCAATTTCCATCAAGCGGCGGTACACCTGACCGACCAAAGTATCCCGTTCTTCGGCACTCAGCTCCTTGGCATCTTGCTCGGGCAAGGCAATATCTTGGTCAAGATTCACCAAGCGGCACTTATCCATAATGGTGTTAACAATGGGAACACCGCGCCCAGTATCTTTGAGAGTTTGATAAGACCCAATTAACTCACTGAGTTCCTTTAAGCCTTTATATAATCCAGCATTTTCTGCCGGTGGAGTCAGATAGGATATGGTTTCAGCGTAGCTGCGGCGCTTAGCAATAGTTGCTTCACTAGGATTATTGGCAGCATAGTAGTACAGATTGGGAATAGAACCAATTAAATTATCTGGATAACAGTCTCCAGACATCCCCATCTGTTTCCCTGGCATAAATTCTAGAGACCCGTGGGTGCCGAAGTGCAGCACCGCATCGGCTTGCCAGATTTGTTCTAAATAGGTGTAATAGGCAGCAAAGCCATGGTGAGGACTTGCGGAACGGGAGAACAACAGTAGCATTGGGTCTCCTTCATAGCCAAAGGTAGGTTGTACTCCGATGAATACATTCCCGAAGTGCTTGCCGTAGATTAACAAGTTTTGTCCATCACTATTAAGATGTCCTGGTGGTGGTCCCCAGTTTTCCTCTAAGCGAGTGGAGTAGGGAGTAAACCGTTCATACTCCATTACCGACATCCGGTGAGCAATATTCAATTCTGGACTAGCGTACTGAGCTTGGGCATCATGGATCACCTCTTGCATCAGTGCCTCAGCTGATTCCGGCAAGTCTTGGACATCATAACCATTGTTGTTCAGGGCTTCCATCACTTTATAGATGGAACCAAATACATCAAGATAGGCCGCTGTCCCAACATTGCCTTTATCTGGGGGAAAGCTAAAGACTGTGATGGCAATTTTCTTATCAAGCTTGGGCTTACGGCGCAAATTCGCCCACTTCATCACCCGTCGGGCTACTGATTCAATCCGGTCCTGTAACGCAATGGATTTTCCAGTTGCGCCATCCCGTCCGGATAGGATAATTGGTTCAATGGCACCATCCAGCTCTGGAATGGCAATTTGCAATGCTACTTGAATCGGGTGCAGTCCCAATTCACTATTTTCCCACTCTTCCGTAGTTTGGAAGACTAAGGGAAGTGTAACCATATAGGGGCGATTGAGGCGTTTTAAGGATTCAATCGCTTTGGGATGGTCTTGCCGTGCTGGACCTCCGACTAGAGCAAAGCCGGTTAGAGATACCACAGCATCCACTAAGGGGACTACGGTTTTGCCATGTTCCTCAGAAAAATAGGCATCTACAGGTTTAGAGAAATCCAGACCACCAGCAAATACGGGAATCACCTTTGCTCCCATGGCTTCCAGTTCCTGCACCATGGCTACATAATGGGCATCATCCCCTGTAACTAGGTGAGTGCGTTGCAGGACTAAACCAATACAGGGAGCGAGAGGGTCTTTTAAGTCTGTTGAGATATCCTGACGGCTACTATACCAGTTGAGGTATTCCTTGACATCTTCAAACATTTGTGGTGCTAGAGGATGCCAAACCCCCATATCTGGGTAAACCACTGGGTCTTTGAATTGGACAGAGGTTTCGCTGTTTTTCTTCTCTGTCTTAAATACATACTTATCTGCTAGCATCAGCAGGAAGTTTTCCAGGTTATCAGAAGATCCCCCCAGCCAATACTGGAAACTGAGCATGAAGTTGCGAGCATCCTGAGCTTTGTCCATGGGCATATACTTCAGGACTTTCGGTAAGGTCTGCAACAGCTTCAGCATACTGTCTTGGAAAGAAGACCCAGATTTTTTCTTGCGCTTACGCATGAATTGTGCGATCGCACTCTTGGATTGACCCAAATTCGCCATGGAGAAGCTACCTAATTTATTCAGGCGCATCACTTTGGGCATTGATGGAAATACCACTGCGGCATCCAAGCGATCGCGATGGGGTTTTACAGCGGTGACTACCTTCTCGGCCAAGTCTTCTATGAAAATTAGTGACGCGATAAAGATATTCGCTTCTGCTATATCCCGTTTAAAGTCTTGATAGTTTTCTGGGTCACGCAGCTCCTCAATTAGGTAGCCGCTGATTTCAATAGCGATATCTGGTTGATTTTGATTGATTGACCGAACAGCAGCTGATAATGCACTCTGGTACTGCGGTTCTAGCACGACATAGACCACCTTCAGCAAATGACGCCCATTCAATGCTTCTGGGGTGATGTGTCTAATGGTGGACTTGACGTGAGTGAACATGCGGCTAGATCTCCTTCCTGATTATTCGTTGTCTGTGCCTTACCTTGAGTGGCGGTAAGTGGCTGATCACCTTTGATGGTTTTGATCGTATTTAGATTTTATTGATAGATGTCCTATCGAACCTCTCTACCAGTGACCACTCACTCTTGGTTGGGATGGTTTTGTTTTGCCAACTAAAGAGTTTCTATCAAAAAACGTATACTTTCAGGGAGTTACAGCCGTTATCTGATACAATTCGATATAAAAATTGCCAGTTTTTGTAAAATTACTTAACAATTACTGAAGTAGTAAATCTGTTGCCCTTAACAAAAATACACAAAAAAAATCCTTGACAAAGGTAACCTTAGTTGTATATATAAGGATATTTTATCGATTTATAAAACTATTACTTATCGTTCCTCCTTAATTATTGCTTAAGATTTTGTGGTCAGTGGTCAGCAGTCAGTGGTCAGCAGTCAGCAGTCAGCAGTCAGCAGTCAGTGGTCAGCAGTCAGTGGTCAGCAGTCAGCAGTCAGCAGTCAGCACTCAGCAGTCAGCACTCAGCAGTCAGCAGTCAGCACTCAGCAGTCAGCACTCAGCAGTCAGCAGTCAGCAGTCAGCAGTCAGCACTCAGCAGTCAGCAGTCAGCAGTCAGCGGTCAGCAGTCAGCAGTCAGCAGTCAGCACTCAGCAGTCAGCAGTCAGCAGACAGCAGTCAGCAGTCAGCTAACGAGTAAAGATATCGTTGGTCAACTAATCACTAA
>NZ_JAAHFZ010000121.1:5478-5905 GCF_010672795.1 Moorena sp. SIO1G6 | reverse complement strand
TGATAGAATAAGGGTAACATTTGCAACAGATAGGTCTTATTGACAATTTGAGACCTATCTTTTTCTATCACAGATCGTTACACTCTTGACGTATCAATCGTTTCAAGCCATATCGTCGCCCCCCCAGGATCAATACGTCCAAGAAACTCTATATTTCCATCGGGTAAATAACGAGCTAAATCCCCAGTTTTGTAGAGGCGAGAACCTGGTTCATTACTAAACGGGTTAGGGATAAACTTTTGCTCTGTTAATTCGGGACGGTTGAGATAGCCTCGGGCTAAACCCACGCCACCAATATGGAGTTCTCCGGGTACACCAATGGGTACGGGTTGGAGATGAGAGTCTAAAATGTAAATCTGGGTATTAGCAACCGGACGACCAATGGGTACACTTAACAACTGAGTTCCGGCTTGACAAGGATAATAAC
>NZ_JAAHFZ010000121.1:0-5378 GCF_010672795.1 Moorena sp. SIO1G6 | reverse complement strand
AGTTCTCCGGGTACACCAATGGGTACGGGTTGGAGATGAGAGTCTAAAATGTAAATCTGGGTATTAGCAACCGGACGACCAATGGGTACACTTAACAACTGAGTTCCGGCTTGACAAGGATAATAACTAGCATCTATGGTTGCTTCTGTCGGCCCGTATAAATTAATCAGTTCGGCTTTTTGCACTGTCTCAAACTTTGAGAGCAAATCTTTTGAGAGCAGTTCACCCCCACAAAACACTCGTTTCAAGCTTGGACAGGATGCCAAAGTACCTTCTGAGAGCAACATTTGTAGTAAAGTGGGAACAACCTGAAGGATGGTAAGAGAATGCTTGTTTATGGTGTCTATTAGATAAGCCGGGTCTTGATGTCCTCCAGAACCTGCTATTACTAACTGTCCCCCTACCAATAAAGAGGCGTAAAATTCCCACACCGACGCATCAAAACAGAAAGGGGTTTTTTGTAAAACTTTATCTTCTACGGAGAGAGGAAACTCTGTCTGCATCCAGTTCAGATGATTAACTAAAGCTTGATGAGGAATCATTACCCCTTTAGGTTTTCCTGTTGAACCAGAAGTATAGATGGCGTAAGCTAAATTTTGGCTAGTGACAGAGCTATCAAAATTTTTGGGACTTTCTTGCTCAATCAAATTCCAATCTTGGTCTAGGCAAACTATTTCAGGGTGATGATTAGTTAATTGAGGGGTCAAATTTTGCTGAGTTAATAGAATGGAAGCTTGGGATGTTTCTAGAATGTGGGTTATCCGGTCCCTCGGATAACCTGGAGCCAGAGGAACATAAGCTCCACCAGCTTTCAGAACCCCATAAATACTCACTACCATCTCCAGGGAAGGTTCCAGAAATATCCCAACTAAAGTATCTGGTTTAACTCCTAACTTCCGCAAATAATGTGCCAGTTGATTAGCTTGACCATTCAACTCCTGATAAGTTAATGTTTGTTCTTCAAATGCCACCGCCACTGCATCCGGTGTCCGTTCTACCTGTTCCTCAAATAACTGATGAATGCACTTATCCTGGGGATAATTAACAGCCGTATCATTCCACTCCACTAATAACTGATGACGTTCGGCTTCAGTCAACAAGGGCAATTGAGCAATGGAGGTTTCTGGATTAGCAACAATTCCCTCTAGTAAAGTCATAAAATGTCCGATCGCCCGGTCAATAGTTGTAGCATCAAACAAATCGGTATTGTACTCGATCGCCCCGATCATTCCCTCTGGTCGTTCCTCTAAATTAAAAGTGAGGTTAAACTTCGAGGTGCCCGAATCTACCTCTAACTGGCTGACCGTCCATCCCAGCTTATCATCAGTTAAAGGGGGCTGAAGCACAAACATTACCTGAAAAAGGGGATTTTGGCTGACGTGGCGATCGGGATGAAGAGCATTGACCACCTGCTCAAACGGCACATCTTGATTGGCGTAAGCAGATAAAATGACATTTCGGACTCGCTTTAACAATCCTGAGAAACTGGGATGGCCACTGAGGTCGCTACGCACAACTAAAGTATTGAGAAAGTCTCCCATGACTCCTTGTAACTCCGGTCGGTTGCGTTGGGAGGTGACAGTACCAATGACAATATCTTCTTGAGATGAATAGCGATAAAGCAGAACCTTGATGGCTGTAGCTAAAGTCATAAATAAGGTGACACCCTCTTTGCGGCTCATGGTTTTGAGTTTTTCGGTTAAATCTTTAGAGAGTGTAAAACAAAGCCTCGAACCGGCAAAGGTGGTTTGTGGGGTGTGGGCACGGTCAGTGGGAAGTTGTAACTGGGGTAAATTTTCCAGTTGTTTTTCCCAGTAGGCAAGCTGATTGGAAAGAATTTCTCCCTGTAACCACTGTCGCTGCCAAAGGGCAAAGTCAGCATATTGGATGGTTAACTCCGGCAGAGGTGAGGGTAAGCCTTGATAAAATGCCGTATAAAGGATTTCCAATTCCGGCCAAAATATACAGGTAAGGGATTCTCCATCCACCACAATATGATGCACGGCCAAGTAAAGTCGATAATCTGTTTCTGCAAGTTGAATCAGAGTGGCTCGCAGCAAGGGGCCTCGGGCTAGTTCAAAAGCGGTGCCAAGCTGTTCGGTGGCAATTCGCAACCCTTCGGTTTCTCGTTCCGTTTCCAGCAAGAAGCGCAAATCAACTACGGGTAAAGTCAAAGTCGATGGCGGATGAATTTCCTGAACTGGCTGCCCGTTGACGACTCTAAATGTAGTCCGCAGAATTTCGTGACGGCGGATGAGTTCTGTCAAACTGTTTGATAATGCCTGGATATTAATATCCCCACCTAAATGAATGCTTAAGGTTTCGTTGTAGACTGGTTCAGAGGGAGTTAATTGAGTGAGAAACCACAATTGTTCTTGAGCAAAGGATAAAGGAATAGTTTGCTGTCGTGAAATGGGTTCGAGGGATGGCAAACGATTCGATCCCTCTTGTTGAGCTACCTGGGTAACAATTTTGGCTAACTCTGCTACTGTAGGATACTCGAATAAGCAATTTAGCGATAATTCTACTTGGAAGCGATCGCGCAGTCGTGCCATAATTTTGGTAGCTAATAGGGAATGACCACCTAATTCAATAAAGTTGTCATGGATTCCGATGGGAGATATACCGAGAACTTCTGACCAAATTTGAGCTAATTGTAATTCCATCGAGTCGCGGGGGGCAACAAAACTGGTTTCTCGAAGCAAACTTGAAGCATCTGGAACAGGTAAACCACGAAGGTTGACTTTGCCATTGGGAGTCAGGGGTAAACTTTCTAAAATGACAAAAGCCGATGGGATCATGTAGTCGGGTAGCTTAGTCTTGAGGAAGGAACGCAAATCATTGATCGTAGTTTTTGCGTCATTGGTAATTAAATAAGCAACCAGGCGTTGGTCTCCTGGAATGTCTTCGCGGGCAATGACTACAGCTTCTCGCACGTTGGAATGTTGGGCAAGTACTGCTTCAATTTCTGAGAGTTCGATCCGGAAACCTCGAATTTTTACTTGATGATCAATACGTCCAATAAACTCTATATTTCCATCAGGTAAATAACGGGCTAAATCCCCAGTTTTATAGAGGCGAGAACCTGGTTTATTGCTAAAGGGGTTAGGGATAAACTTTTGCTCTGTCAGTTCGGGACAGTTGAGATAGCCTCGAGCTAAACCCGCACCACCAATATGCAGTTCTCCGGGTACACCAATGGGTACGGGTTGGAGATGAGAGTCTAAAATGTAAATCTGGGTATTAGCAACCGGACGACCAATGGGTACACTTAACAACTGAGTTCCGGCTTGACAAGGATAATAACTAGCATCTATGGTTGCTTCTGTCGGCCCGTATAAATTAATCAGTTCGGCTTTTTGCACTGTCTCAAACTTTGAGAGCAAATCTTTTGAGAGCAGTTCACCCCCACAAAACACTCGTTTCAAGCTTGGACAGGATGCCAAAGTACCTTCTGAGAGCAACATTTGTAGTAAAGTGGGAACAACCTGAAGGATGGTAAGAGAATGCTTGTTTATGGTGTCTATTAGATAAGCCGGGTCTTGATGTCCTCCAGAACCTGCTATTACTAACTGTCCCCCTACCAATAAAGAGGCGTAAAATTCCCACACCGACGCATCAAAACAGAAAGGGGTTTTTTGTAAAACTTTATCTTCTACGGAGAGAGGAAACTCTGTCTGCATCCAGTTCAGATGATTAACTAAAGCTTGATGAGGAATCATTACCCCTTTAGGTTTTCCTGTTGAACCAGAAGTATAGATGGCGTAAGCTAAATTTTGGCTAGTGACAGAGCTATCAAAATTTTTGGGACTTTCTTGCTCAATCAAATTCCAATCTTGGTCTAGGCAAACTATTTCAGGGTGATGATTAGTTAATTGAGGGGTCAAATTTTGCTGAGTTAATAGAATGGAAGCTTGGGATGTTTCTAGAATGTGGGTTATCCGGTCCCTCGGATAACCTGGAGCCAGAGGAACATAAGCTCCACCAGCTTTCAGAACCCCATAAATACTCACTACCATCTCCAGGGAAGGTTCCAGAAATATCCCAACTAAAGTATCTGGTTTAACTCCTAACTTCCGCAAATAATGTGCCAGTTGATTAGCCCGACAATTAAACTCCCGATAAGTTAATTGCTCCCTATCAAACACCACCGCCACTGCATCCGGTGTTTTTTCCACCTGTTCCTCAAATAACTGATGAATGCACTTATCCTGGGGATAGTCAACCTGAGTATTATTCCACTCAATTAATAACTGATGACGTTCGGTTTCAGTCAACAACGGCAATTGAAAAATGGGAGTTTCTTGATTGGCAACAATCCCCTCTAACAAGGTCAGATAATGACTCGCAATCCGGTCTATAGTTTCAGGATAAAATAAATCACTATTATAATTCCATCGCAGATTCAACTGATCACCCACTTCAATCATTTCTACAGATAGGTCATAGGGAGCGCCACGTTGTTCTTCCAACAGATAAGGCTGAATTTGAAGTAATTCATCTGGAAAATCTGTATCATCCCATCTTAATTTTCGCCAATTAAACATGACAAAAGAAACCAGAGGATGACGGAAATTACTTTTCAGTTTCAACTGCTTGAGCAATTGACTCAAGGGATAATTATAAGCTTCATGTTTCAGGGCTTGGTCAACCGTCTGAGCGACTTGTATCAGCAATTCCTTAAAAGTCGTATTTCCCTCCAGATTCCCTGGCACAACAACTAAGCTTGCCAAATAGCCCGCTACATCCTTAAACTCTTTTTTACCCCGTCGATTTTCCGTGGGAATATTGACAAGAATATTTTTCTGATTTGTGTAGCGATATAACAGCACATAAAAGGCACTCAACGCAATTTGAAAGAGACTAATACTATCGGATTGTAGTTGTTTCAGACGCGATAGCAATTCTTCATTGAGTTTGAATTCATGGGAATCACTGCGATAAGTAACTAGACTGGGGCGCGGTAGATCCGTTGGTAAATCTAAAATTGGCAACTCACCCGCTAATTGTTTTTCCCAATATTGCCAAAGCTTTTCTCCCCAAGGTGACTTCAGCATTTCTGATTCCCAATTGACAAAATCGGTATAAGCTAAAGGTTCTTTAACTGGAATACCCCGATATAATTGTTGGAATTCTTTTAAAAATAAATCTTTGGTAAAACTATCACTACCAATCTGGTGAATCGTAAACAATTGAACCCATTCGGTTGCGGAACGCTGAAACAAATATAATCGGATAATGGGGTCTTTTTCTGGGGGGGCGACAAGCGCCCCGTAAACCTTGATATATATTAAATTGAGCGAATTATGGTAAAAAAAGATAGGTCAGAAATTGTCAAGACGACCTATCAAGTTAGAATGATACCAGAATTATACCAA
>NZ_JAAHFZ010000120.1:0-6106 GCF_010672795.1 Moorena sp. SIO1G6 | reverse complement strand
TTTGATGCGTTCCCACTGGTCATTCCGCAAAGCATAGCGGCGCGTCATTGTACCACTCCTGAAATTACTCAACTCGCCAAGAATTTATCTATTTTAAACTGGATTGACACCTATTTGATGACACGCCCTAGAATAGAGACATGACCCTAGTACCACTCCGTAAGGCGGTCGAACTTACGGGACTCTCTCAAACCACTTAACAGGAAATACGCAGACAATGGCACCATCAAATGTGAGCGAACCCCAAGCGGGTATCGACTGTTCGATACAGTTAGTCTTGCCACTTTGGGAAAACGACAAGCCCCTGAGCCAGTCACCATCTGTTACTGTCGAGTCAGCAGCAGTAAACAATTTGACGACCTCGCCAGGCAAGTCGCGTACATGCACTCGCTTTTTCCGGAAGCGGAAATCATCTTTGACATTGGCTGAGGACTCAACTACAAAAGGAAAGGACTTAGAGCCATACTGGAACGACTTATGCAGGGATGTCAGCTCACAATTGTTGTTGCCTGTAGAGACAGACTTACCAGATTCGGTTTTGAACTGTTTGAATACTTGGCAGAACTCAACGGTGGAAAAATCTTGGTTCTCGACCAACCTGAAAGCTGTCGAGGATCCGAACTCACAGCAGATCTTCTCTGAATCATTCACGTCTTCTCTTGCAGGGTTCACGGACTCCGAAAATACGGCAAAAAAATCAAAGAAGATTCGAGTCTTCCTAAGTGCTGAGCAAAGGCGGATGGTTCGTCAATGGTTTGGAGTGTCCCGTTATGTATTCAACAAGACCATCAAATTACTCCAGAGCGGAGAGATAAAAGCCAATTGGAAGGCTATTAAAACTGGAATCCTAAACGACCTTCCTGAGTGGTGCAAGGCAGTACCTTATCAGATAAAATCAATAGGGATAAAGGATGCTTGCACCGCCGTGAGGGAGGCCAAGAAAAAGTACAAAAAGACTTTTCAAATTAACAGGGTTAGATTCAGATCTAGAAAAAATCCTGTGCAGTCTTGTTATATTCCAAAGTCAGCTGTATCAGATCAAGGCATTTATCACACAAAATTGGGAAAAGTTTGCTTTGCTGAACCTCTCCCAGCTAGTATTTGTGATTGTCGTCTGGTCAGTACTAACGGTAAAATTTATTTGTCTGTGCCGCATACTACTGCTAAAAAAGAAACCGAAAACCAAGGTAGAGTAGTAGCTATAGACCCTGGGGTGAGGACTTTCGCCACTTTCTTTGGCGAGAATTCTATAGGAAAGATAGGCACGGGGGACTTTTCTCGCATTCAACGCCTCGGCCAGCACTTAGATAATCTAATCTCGAAAATTAGCAAAGCTAAGGGAAGGCAAAAGCGTCGAATGAAAAAAGCAGCAAGACGGATGGTGATCAAGATTCAGAACTTAGTGAATGAGTTGCATCATAAAACGGCAAAGTTTCTTACTGACAATTTCGATGTAATCCTCCTTCCTACATTTGAGACTTCCCAAATGTCCAAAAAGGCAAGCCGAAAAATCCGATCGAAAACTGCCCGAAATATGTTGACATTTGCTCATTACCGGTTTCAAGAATTCTTGAAGCACAAAGCCATCGAAAAAAACAAGGTTGTTGTCGATGTCTGTGAAGCCTACACCAGCAAGACGGTTAGCTGGACTGGGGGTGCGGCTCGTTCTTACTAGGAGCCTCTAGAAACT
Source organism: Moorena sp. SIO1G6 (assembly GCF_010672795.1). Classification (NCBI taxonomy): domain Bacteria; kingdom Bacillati; phylum Cyanobacteriota; class Cyanophyceae; order Coleofasciculales; family Coleofasciculaceae; genus Moorena; species Moorena sp. SIO1G6. The sequence continues at coordinate 4,416 of NZ_JAAHFZ010000120.1, read as the reverse complement.
AGAGGGGTATGAGTAAGGGGAATCGTGAGGGTAACACCCTCGATTTCTAACTATCTATTGGATGGCGGTGAAAACCCGCCCCTTGAAGAGATAAGTGACTCCCTATCTGGCCACACCGAGCAGGGCGACATCCCTACAGAGTGAAGCTGGCACCAGGGCGCAATCAGTTGAAAAGAAGCAGGTAACAACACTGGCGCTAAAGGGGAGGTGACATGGTTAAACAAGTCCTAGAAAAATGTCCTACCAGCCTACCATAACCTGAAAAACCAATATGGAATGTATCCTCTACTCTCACAGCGTCTTCTCCAGAATAGCTGTAATCTCCGAGAGGAGGATGGGCAAATTGGACTGACCTAAATCACCACAACAATCTAATAGATGGAACGAGTAAAAACGGCAGCAACACGAGGTCTAAGGAACGGTCGAAACCCTAGTAAGTTATGTCAAACTTAATCCCTCCTGCCGGGTAGGATGTGACCGAAAACTGGTCACGGGTATCAAGTATATAGACTTTGGAGAAGAGCATGGGTAGACACAGCAAAAAAGCTAGTGACCTTTGGAAAGGGCAACAGTGGAAGAAACTTCGCCAAAACCTTTTTCGCCTACAAAGACGTTTATATAAAGCAGTTCAAGCTGGAAACCTGAGAAAAGCCAGGTCTCTACAGAAACTGATAATGAAATCCCGCTCAGCACAACTACTGGCCATCCGTCAAGTAACACAGCTCAACAAGGGTAAGAAAACCCCCGGCATTGATGGTAAGTCATCCCTCACATACCGGCAGAGATTAGAGCTACTTGAGCTATTGAACCAATATGGCTCCGACTGGAAACATACTGGACTACGGGAAGTCCCGATAGCCAAGAAGAACGGGAAAACGCGAATGCTGAAAATCCCGACAATCGCTGATAGAGCATGGCAATGTCTAGTGAAATACGCCCTAGAACCTGCACACGAAGCTACCTTTCACGCCCGGAGTTACGGGTTTAGGACTGGACGAAGTGCGCACGATGCCCAAAAACACGTGTTCAATAACCTGAACTCAAGTTGCAACGGCATCACAAAAAGGGTCATAGAACTAGACATCAAAAAGTGTTTTGACCGCATATCACACAGCTCCATAATGGATAGACTGTTAGCACCGGCATCCATAAAACAGGGGATTTTTAGATGTTTAAAAGCGGGCGTCAGTCCGGAATTCACGGAGCAAGGAACACCCCAAGGAGGTGTGGTCAGCCCACTCTTAGCCAACGTGGCACTAAATGGAATTGAAAGCCTACACCAATCAATCCGCTACGCGGATGACATGGTAATATTCCTGAAACCTAACGAAGACGCTCAAAAGGTGTTAAAAAAGGTCAAGGAATTCTTAACTGAACGCGGAATGGAAATCAGCGAAGAAAAGACCAAAATAACTCACTCGACAGACGGTTTTGACTTCCTGGGCTGGAACTTCCGAGTCCAGAAAAATGGAAAGTTCCGAAGTATTCCCTCAGCGGAAAACCTAAGAACCATCAAAAAGAAGATTAAAGCCGTGGCCAACAGCTCGAACTATGGTGCAAAAATAAAGGCTGAAAAATTAGCTCCCATAATAAGGGGCTGGAGAAATTACCACCGGAATTGCAAGATGGACGGCTCCCGAAACTCTCTGTGGTTCACTGCAAAGAGAACAGAAGAGAAATTCAGAAAAGAGAAGAAAATCAATCGATACGAATCCGAAAGATTAGTAAAGAAAGCATTCCCGGCGGTGAAATATAAGGAAAACAAGCATATTAAAGTCAGGGGCACCAAGTCCCCCTATGACGGAGACTTGGTGTACTGGAGCCAAAGGAACTCTGGACTCTACGATAATGCTACTTCCAAAGCCTTGAAGAAGCAAAACCATTGCTGTGGACATTGTGGTCACAAGTTAATAGGCAACGAATCTGTACACCTTCATCACCTAGATGGAAACCACGACAATTGGAAACCAAAGAATTTAATGGCGGTTCACCAGAGCTGCCACCAATACATACACAGCAGCCAAAAAGATACTTAGGAGCCGTATGCAACGAAAGTCGCACGTACGGATTTGTAGGAGAGATGCTCCCCTTAATAGGGGACATCGACTCTAACAATTGGTCAATATTGGCGCAAGCAAGTTGATCAGGTCAAACATTGATGGGCGTGTAATGGACAGAGATATCAACGGCGCTCGCGGGATATTCGCATATAGCCTTGGGAGATACCCCCTGGATGCGAAAGCATCTTGCATTGGCGGGCTAAGGTCTACTTGGTAGACTTTGGTAGCCAAAAAGTATCGGAGATGTAAATCATCCTGTAGTGTTTTTAGACAAGTCCACGGGAAAAACCCATGTCATCCCAAATCCGTTTGTCAAAACCCCTTTATAAAAATCGACCAAATTTTTGTATGCCAGGAATCTATGGCTATGCGGATAAGGGGGGTATGGGAACAGGATTTAGTATCAGCAGTGAGTTCAATGGTACTTTTTTGGCGGAATTTGGGAAGGACTTTGAATCCGTAACTGCACCAGCTGTCGAACCAATAGCTGAGCCAGTAACTGAGATAGTAACTGAGACAGTAACCGAACCAGTACCTGCACCAGCAGCTGAACCAATAATTGAGCCAACAACTGAGCCAATACCTGCACTAGCAGCTAAGGAGTCATGTAAAAATAACTTTAACAATCTAGTCCCGAGAAAGAGGCTTAATTATATAGTTCCATTCCCCATGAAAAGAGTTTCGCTCAATGGCAATGGCATTAATTTCTTGGTCTGTCACTTTGATCCCTGTTGGATAGGGATTCTGATCTAAGCGTGCTTCAACTTTTAACCCTTGTTTTGTGGTAGTATTACGGATTAAATTAATCACGACCTCATGGCTTGTTAAGGGTCTACCTCGCCAATTCTGGGTAATATGACAAAATAAACGATGCTCAATTTTATTCCATTTACTTGTACCAGGAGGAAAATGACTTACATAAATGGTTCTTTCTATCTCTGTGGCTAATTCTTGTAGCTTCAATTTCCACAAGCGACAACGATAACCATTACTTCCGCCACAATCCGCTGTAATCATTAGCTTTTGGCTGTTGGGATAAAGTTGTTGTCCCATGGAATACCACCAATGACGAATTGAGAAGACAGCAAATTCAGAGGTGTCATGGTCAATACCAACATTTACCCAGCCTTGATTATAGGTTTTGTCATAAACTCCGTAAGGAATGACTTTTCCTAATTCCGGGTCTACAAAATCATGTATTTTTACTTCTTGGGGATGTTGCTTTTCACACCACTCCCTTCCTGGGTTTTTCAAGTCGCCAATTAATTCTTTTTTTTTGGTATCTACAGAAATTACTGGCTCTTTCTGTAACTGGAACTCTTTAACTTGGTTGGCAATGTGTAAAAACTGCTGATATCGATCAGGGTGAGATGAGCCGTCACGAGTTTTCCGATTGGCTTGTAAACTGTAACCAAGATTTAACAGCAAATTGTAAACACTTTTGGGGCTAATTCTATGTCCACCCGCATTTAAAGCTTCAGCTAGTTTGACTACACTTTTAGAAGTCCATTTAAGAGGTGATACTGGATCTCCTTTTGTCATCGGTTCTATTAATGATTCCAAGTCTGATAATAGCATTGGGTCTTGTTCTTCCAGTAGTTTTCTGCCACCCCCACTACTCCTGATGCTACCAGAGTCATTCTCCGTTTTTTCCCCCTCAAAGCTCCTTAGTAACCTGATTCCGGCATGAATGGTAGTGCGAGAAAGACCTGTGGCAATAGCCACTAGAGTAATACCCCCCCACCCCAAGCTTCGAGCTTCGGTTGCTGCCCAAATACGACGAGTTTTCTCGTTTAAATAAGGTAATAAGGAATTATACTTTTCTCGAATCTTGTCAATAACCAGATGATTAGGCATTTCAATGTATCCATTGAATCTGGGATGGCGACAGGCAAGCTGAACTCCTTACTGGGTAAGGAGTTCACCCCATAAGCTTCCCAAATATACATGCTGACGTTGGACAGAGCTTGGACTATGTTATTACGGTTCGGAGCTTCATCAAACGGATGCAGTCCAACGAGTCGGGTTTCCCCCACTCGACCTTTGCATCAAGACCATGAAAGGAGGGTCAATTTGCCACTGTATCGAGATTGAGTCATGGGTCAATAAGCCGAGTAATATGCATGAGGGCTGATGTTACCCCCTGATCTCCCTTGAATATATTTTCATTATCTCACCAAGAGCAAAAATGTTCAAGTTATTTTTACATAAAGCCTTAGGTAGCTATACCTGGTTGACTGACAAAAGTTGAGCGCGATTTCACGAACCCCTTACCAGGGATGGGCGCTTTGGGCATTGACATCTGGTTGGGGGAGCCAGCATTCTCAGGAAAGAAACCACTCACATCCCAAAAATG
>NZ_JAAHFZ010000012.1:192392-255542 GCF_010672795.1 Moorena sp. SIO1G6 | reverse complement strand
TGGTCAGCGGTCAGCGGTCAGCGGTCCGCGGTCAGCGGTCAGCGGTCAGCGGTCAGCGGTCAGCGGTCAGCGGTCAGCGGTCAGCGGTCAGCGGTCAGCGGTCAGCGGTCAGCGGTCAGCGGTCAGCGGTCAGTGGTCAGCCGTCAGCGGTCAGCGGTCAGCGGTCAGCGGTCAGCGGTCAGCGGTCAGTGGTCAGCCGTCAGCGGTCAGTATTTGACTGAAAGCTGATAACTCAAAGCTGATAACTGATAACTCAAAGCTGAAAGCTCAAAGCTGAAAGCTCAAAGCTGAAAGCTGAAAGCTCAAAGCTGATAGCTGAAAGCTGATAACTGATAACTCAAAGCTGAAAGCTCAAAGCTGAAAGCTCAAAGCTGAAAGCTGAAAGCTCAAAGCTGATAGCTGATAGCTGATAGCTGATAACTGAAAGCTGAAAGCTCAAAGCTGAAAGCTGATAGCTGATAGCTGATAGCTGATCAGGTAAGACCCAGAGGAGTACAGAGTTTGTGAGCCAAGATAAATCGTCAACCTTTGATAAACAAAATCCTCGCCAGTTAGCATTCCTAGCCCTCCGGGATATTCATCGGCGGGGTGCTTTTGCTGATATTGCCCTGAATCGAGTGCTACACACTGCTCAGTTAACTGGTGCTGATCGGGGCTTAGTGACAGAATTAGTTTATGGTAGTGTCCGACGACAGCGCACTCTGGATGCTCTACTTGACCAGTTGGGCAAAAAGAAAGCTAATCAACAACCTCCAGATTTGCGCACTATACTTCACCTTGGACTATATCAGCTGCGCTATCAAGGCCGAATTCCTGCTTCAGCAGCGGTCAATACCACGGTTGACCTAGCCAAGAACAATGGCTTCAAAGGACTGGCAGGGGTGGTTAATGGTTTACTACGAAACTATGCCCGTTTAGCTGCCAATTCCCCTGACCCTTTGCAGTTGCCAGAAGGGGATATGGAGCGTCTGGGCATTTTACACAGTTTTCCCGATTGGATGATCGAGCTGTGGTTACAACAGCTGGGAGTAGAGGAAACAGAACAGCTGTGTCAATGGTTTAACCAATCTCCTACCATTGACTTACGGATAAATCCCCTCAAGGTGTCCATAGAGGACGTGGAGGCAGGGATGCAATCTGCTGAACTGGCTATTCAGCGGGTACCTCCCTTGGTCTCCCACCAGGACGAGGGGAATGGTGAGATTATCCCTATGTTCAGCAACTCAGCTCAGCTCCCCCAAGCACTGCGGGTTGTGGGTGGTGTTGGTGCGATTCAAGAGCTACCAGGATTTAAGGAGGGTTGGTGGACTGTTCAAGATTGTAGTGCCCAGCTGGTCAGTTATCTGTTGGACCCTCAACCTGGTGATGTGGTGATTGATGCCTGTGCGGCACCGGGGGGCAAGACAACTCATATTGCGGAATTAATGGCAGATCAGGGCAAGATTTGGGCATGCGATCGCTCAGCTTCCCGCCTCAAAAAAGTCCAACAGAATGCCCAACGGTTACAATTACAATCGATTCAGATCAGTACTGCTGATAGTCGCGATTGCCCTGAATTTACTAACCTCGCTAATGCTGTGTTATTAGATGCTCCCTGTTCCGGTAATGGTACCCTTCACCGACGTCCTGATCTTCGTTGGCGCATGACTCCAGAAAAAGTCCAGGAACTTACTGTTTTGCAAAAAGAATTGTTAGAGCATACCGCAACTTGGGTCAAGCCCGGAGGTGTTTTAGTGTATGCTACCTGTACCTTAAATCCTAAAGAAAATGAGGCGGTAATACAATGGTTTTTGGAAGATCATTCCCAGTGGCAAATTGAACCCCCTACTCTTTCGTTTCTTAAGGGGTTTTCAACACCGGAAGGTTGGCTGAAAGTTGTGCCCTATCGAGACCAGATGGATGGTTTTTTTATGGTGCGGTTGAAGCGAATGATATAGCAGAAGTCAGAAGTCAGAAGTCAGAAGTCAGAAGTCGGGAGCTTGTAGGGTGGGCAAAAACAGTTTGGTTTTGTTGAGTATTAATGATTATATTACTTTGCCCACCCTACTTTAATTGGTATTTTTTTTAACGTTTTCTTACTCTGTTAGGACAACTGATTAATTTCATCGATACTCAACCCCGTATATTGAGCAATATCACTCAGGGGTAACCCAGCGGCCTTCATCTGTTTAGCAATCTGCTGTTTTTCTTCTAGTCTACCTTCTTCTCGTCCTTCCCTTTTCGCGAAACTCCATGCACGTCGCGCGTCCTCCAAGGCCATCTCCTGTTTGCGGAGTTTTTCCACTTCTGAGACACTCAACCCCGCTTGATTCGCTATAGTTAAGGCTTGTTCTAGCTGTGGTATTTCCCTGAGCTTGTCAGGAATGATTTCTAAGTTGGGTGCTTCTTTGATAAAAAAGATCCACTTATCTATTAAACTTTCCAATTCTTCCAGTTGCTTAGTAAATTTGGGTAGTTCCACAAACACCAACTTTAATTCGTTCTCCTGATAAGGCAAGTGGTCTTCTTCTTCTTGAAAGTAAAAACAGCTAATTACTTTCTCAGTTGAGGGGAATAATTTAAAATCCGTGATGGTTAAAGCAATAACCGGATTTAAATCGAAATACCCTTGTCCCGATTTAAGTTGATTCCCATAGGTTTTGCACAAGTTATAAACTACTCGCTTCTCGAAAGCCTCCACATTCCATAGTTGCATCTCAATGATGACAGTAGTTCCATCCTCTAATACTGCCTTAACATCCAGATAAGTGTCTTTTAAATCTACTACATCCCCGGCGCTATAGGGATCAATAATTTCTAAATCCTCGATGACGCAATTACCAGAGTAGATCATGGCATTGAGAAAGGAAATCAGAATATCCTTACTCTGATCTGAGCCAAATATTTTCTTGAAAGCAAAGTCAGTTTTTGGGCTGATGAATCTCATGGTTTTACAGGTTTATGACGTTGATATAGGGAGCAGGGAGTCGGGAATCGGGAATCGGGAATCGGGAATCGGGAGGCGTAGGGTGCGTTAGGGGCGGGCTAGCCATGATTTTACGCCTCTTCGTTCCTGCTTGAAACAGCCCCCCCGTAACGCACCATCAGGTCAAACTAATATCTTATGGAGATTAGGTTTACGTAGCCAGTTGCGCCCCTTCCAAAACCTGGTGAAATGTAGACATGCCGTGCCCAAGTATTTTTAGCCTCGGTTATAACCAATAAAACTATAATAACAATATCCCTCTAATCCACGTTCTACATGCCTGCTAAGGACTTTACCACGATGATGAAAACCAGGAGGAAATTACGCTATGGAAACCATCACTGGAGTAACCAATTGTGCTACATCTCTTATTCAGATACTGAAAAACTATTGCAATATCTTGAATCGTCACAAAAATAATTCTATCAATAATACTGTCATCAGTAATATCATTGTTAGCGATGACAAAACTCGCTATCTAGTTATTACCGAAGGTTGGAAGGATACACAACGAATTCATTCACTCATCTTTGATGCTGAGATACGTAACAATAAAATTTGGCTACACCATGATGGTCTAGATCACGGCATTACAGAAGAGTTACTGGCGGCGGGAATACCCAAAGAACAAATTGTTTTAGCCTTTCATCCTCCCCATATCCGACAACACACTGGCTATGGGATTTCTTAGCTCTCATACCGAGTTGCATTCAAAGAGAGAGATTGGTTGAATAGGGAGATCGGGAGATCGGGAGTAGGGAAAAAAATATCACAATTGATTTAGTTACCCTATAGCTACTTTGAACTAGAGTGCTCTTCCAGCCAGTTGAGTAAGTCCTCACTGGTGTTAAAATCCCAGATGGCTTTTGATAAACGGTCTAGGTCTTGGTTGGTCAAGGCTTCGATTAATGCGATCGCATTCCTGGTTAGTTGTCCAAAACGGCTCTCAAGCAGTCCCAATAGTAAATTTCTTTTCCCTTCTAGTCTGCCTTCTTCTCGTCCTTCTTCTCGTCCTTCCCTTTTCGCGAAATTCCATGCACCTCGCGCGTCCTCCAAGGCCATCTCCTGTTTGCGGAGTTTTTCTACTTCTGAGACACTCAACCCCGCTTGATTCGCTATAGTTAAGGCTTTTTCTAGCTGTGGAATTTCCCTGAGTTTGTCAGGCATGATTTCTAAGTTGGGTGCTTCTTTGATAAAAAAGATCCACTTATCTATCACACTTTCCAAGTCTTCCAATTGCTTAGTAAATTTGGGGAGTTCCACAAACACTAGCTTTAATTCATTTTCCTGATAAGGCAAGTGGTCTTCTTCTTCTTGAAAGTAAAAACAGCTAATTACTTTCTCAGTTGAGGGGAATAACTTAAAATCCGTGATGGTTAAAGCAATAACCGGATTTAGATCGAAATATCCCTGTCCCAATTTCAGTTGATTACCATAGGTTTTGCACAAGTTATAAACCACTCGCTTCTCGAAAGCTTCCACATTCCAGAGTTGCATCTCAATGATGACAGTCGTTTGATCATCTAATACTGCCTTAACATCCAGAAAAGTGTCTTTTAAATCTACTACATCCCCGGCACTATAAGGATCAATAATTTCTAAATCATGGATGACGGAATTACCAGAGTAGATCATGGCATTGAGGAAGGAAATCAGAATATCCTTACTCTGATCTGAGCCAAAGATTTTCTTGAAAGCAAAGTCAGTTTTTGGGCTGATGAATCTCATGGTTTTACACCTTTACGAAGTTTATAGCGTTTATCATAGCTATGAGGTACACATTATTTTTTCACTATTGCCTCTTGCCTCTTGCCTCTTGCCTATTCCCTGTTCCCTGTTCTCTTGTATATACTCAATCAAACTCCGGTGCCCACACCTCAACAACAGGTAATTCCCAACCAGGAAGCAATTCTGGAACTTGCAGCACATCCCCATCCCCCAGCACAACTTTATCCCGATTGAGGCGATAAACTTCCATGGTGCGAGTTCTCGGATCCACTAACACTCCAACTTTAGTTCCCAATTCCAGAAATTGTTGTATCTTCTGGCGCAATTTTGCTAGGCTATCGCTCTTAGATTTAACCTCAAATGTCAAATCAGGGACTAATTCAGCGTAATTTTCGGTAGTCCGAGGTAGACGTTCAGCTAGGATAAAAGACGCATCGGGGGCGCGAACATCTCCATCTTTATTCGGTAAGCGAAAACCACCACTAGAACCAGAAACTCTGCCTAATTTGCGGGGTCTTACCCAGTTACGAAGTTGAGCAGCGATTTCTATTGCTACTTCATCGGATTCTAACCCTGAAGGACTCATAAAAATAATTTCTCCCCCTACTAATTCCATCCGATAATCAGGATGCTGTGCTTGCAGTGTTTCTAAATCTTTGACTGTTAAATTAGGCATTATTAAAATCCTCCATCTACAGTTTTAGTTTATATAGTCGTAGGGTGCGTTAGGGACGGAATCGCCCTGATTGTAAGGGTCGCGCCTTGTTGGGATAGCCCGTCCCGTAACGCACCACCGGGTCAAACTATACAGTCAGTTTTATTTACCATGAGGTACAAAGGGATCCCCCTAAATCCCCCTTAAAAAGGGGGACTTTGAGTTTGATAAGTGTACCTCATAAATTCAATCAACGCTATATATAGTCAATTTTATTTACCCTATTACTTTGCTCTATCGCTTTTAAAATTAGGCAAAAGTTTTAAGAAAATTTCCACACTACCCACACTACCCATACTAACCACATTAGCATCTTACTTATGCCCTATTTACTATTATAGCAATTTTAAATTTCCTAATAAAAAAAAATTCCTAAACCTCTTGACTTTTAATTAATTTATGTATATATTAATAATATACCCCATTTAAGGATACTGTTGATCATGACTAAAAACATTCCGCCTAACTCCGATGACAATCAGACTCCTGAAAACCCTGGTCGTAAACCTAAGAAAGTCAAGTACGTTTTGATCGGTTCTCCTGAACAAGTTCGGCATACAATTAATGCCATCTATGGCCTTAAATACGCTTATCCCGACGAGTGGAGCACTCCAGAACCTACTGAAAAGCCTGGTGAGGTGATGACTTTTTTGATTCGATATTTCTATGTAGACTAGGATAGGGTTTTGCCAGGGTGTTTTCGCCCTGGCGACTAGGAATTGTGGAGGTTATTTTGAAGCTATCGGCTTATGCGCTACGCGCACGCTACGCGAACAGCTATCAGTGATCAGCAGTATCTAAATTTGAGTTGAGCTCCGCTGTACTTGTGGTGACTTACACAATATAATTCGGTCAAGCATTGGGGTTAACCAGAACTTGACCGATTTTTTTTATTGGTATTGCACTATGCATTAAGCTTAGGAAATTCCTAAACTCCGAAACGTAAGTAATCGCTTACTTCTGACTTCTGACTTCTAACTTCTGACTTGCGCAAGGGCTAGCTCCTCCCAACACCACGAACCACGCGAAAACCGATACTGATGATGTACACGTGCGCGTCATAGTCGTCGCGGGAGGCAGAACGGCAGCCCCTAGGATTGAAGTCCCATGAGCCGCCCCGTATTTGATAATCATTATTATTGTTGCTAAACCAGACACTCCCATCTTTAGGAGCTCCTTTGTAATTATCATGAGTTGGATCCGCACACCACTCCCAAACATTGCCGTGCATATCGTATAAGCCAAAGCCATTGGGGGGAAAATATCCTACTTCGGTGGTTTCTACTCGATATTCCCCTTCTGCTTCCTCTGCATAAGTATTGGAAGCACGATAATTAGCTAACGTACTGGTTATGGTCTCTCCATAATGGAATGGCGTGGTAGTTCCTGCTCTACAGGCGTATTCCCATTCCGCTTCACTCGGTAATCTGTATTCCGTTCCTGTATGTTTAGAGAGGCGTACGCAAAATTCCACCGCATCGTCCCAGCTTACTTGCTCTACTGGTCGATTGTCTCCTTTAAAGTGAGAGGGGTCTGGCTTTAAGTCCCGGTTAACTTTTGGAAGCTTGGCCACAGCTCGCCATTGCGCCTGGGTGACCGGATATTTCCCTAGGAAGAAGGGTTGAATGGTTACTTGGTGTTGAGGTCTTTCACTGTCATTACTCCCCTTCTCACTTTTCGGGGAACCCATTAAGAAGCGTCCTGCTGGAATATATACCATCTCTAGGTCTATTCCATTCCCGAGATCTTGATTGAAATAACTTGCTTGTTTATTTTCTCGCTTGATTATTTTTCCTGTAGGGTCAACTGTTACTACTTCAAAAGAAAACTGCTTTAACTCTTTTTTTCTTGCGCTTGCAAGTTCTTCAGCCAAACGAGCATACTCCCCTCCTAATCGGCCTAAGACTTGAGCCTTTAGACGTGCAAAGGGACGAATTTTTTCTTCTAACCAATCATTACTTGCAGTTTCCGGTTTAAGTAAATACGCTTCAAAGTCCTGTACTGATAACCCTAATTTTTTAGCAATAAACTCAGATACTTTATCAATAACTGAAACGGTTTTACTAATGGGTACAGAATCTACTAATAACTCCCTTACCCCTGGCTTAAAGTCGTACTCAATATAATCGGGATTTGAATCTTGGTCTACAGGGGTTATAGACTGGAGCAGTCCACTCATAAACACCTCCGCTACATGAATTTGGGCGGATTTTGGTAGCAGGGTTTGCTGAATGAGTTGCACTACAGGTAAACTAACCGGAGCAGCTGCCATTAATCCAGCTAACCGACGCGCCATCGGAGAAGCCGTAGCACGAAATCGACTAACTAATGCTGGTGCTTCGAGTTGGGCTTGAGTAAGTTCACCATCTACTGCTCTTCTCTGTGCTTGGGGGTCTTGGGATACATCAAAATTAAACCCCACTGTAGTAACATTTCCCTGACCAGCTATTACCTGTGACCAGGCCAGTAGGGGGTAGGGTTCTAAAGTAACCACGGGAACATTTACAGAAGAAGATTTATGCTCAATGTCCTCTTCATCCCACTCTTCATCCCAAGGTTTAACAATCAACTGAGAATTGACAACTCCAGGACTAAGAGAATGCAGTTGTACTGGAGTTTCTGAAGCTAAAGCCGTGCGTTCCCAAAGCCGTTCAGGGAGTAGCTGAAGGATAGTAAGTAAACCATTGCGTCCCCACAACTCTAGCACTGGATGAATTAATTGTCTGCGCCAAGCCACAGAAATACAATCACTCACCAATAAAATTAAACGTTGTTTCTTGGGGTCAATTAATACCTGGGGAGGATGGGGAGTGGAATCATACCGACCGGTGCTAGTTTGAGGAAATAAGTCTATATCTGGGTTATTGATTTCTTCCGTTTCAGTAATCCTTAATTCCCACGTGCGTACATCCCGAAACGCACCATGATGCTTGACTAAATGTTGCAGTTCAATGATTGTCTGTTTCCAAACCGCAGTTGAACTAGTTTTTTCAACTACCAACGCTAACTCTAACCATCTTTCGGAAGCAGGTTTCAGAACTGGTAGCCAAATGTTTGATTCCGCAATTTGGTAAACAGTAGCTTCTTCATCCAATATTGTTTCTATAGCAGATGGGACTTTCCCCATTAACGGACGAAGTGCCCGTCCCAACGCCAAACTATTTCTCAATGCTACCGCTGCTGGCACTTTAATCGGAATTGCTTCTCGACTTTCTTTAGTCTTTTTAGGTTTGGAAAAGGGTAGATAAACATCAGCACCAGGTTTTTTGGCTTTAGGTGGTGATTTTTTGGTATCTGGTTGGATATTTGGAGTTTGATTTCGGGGTTGCTGTGATTGGTCTTGGGATACCGTTGATGCTTGCGATGGCTGCTGTGGTTGCTGTGATTGGTCTTGGGATAGAGTTGATGGTTCTGACTGGTCTATTGACTCGTCTAGATGAACAGCCAACCAGAAAATTTCTGCTATTTCCCGAGCAGTTAAATCAAATCCTGCTTGTTGTAGAATAGCGATCGCATCTTCAACCATATCCCTTATATAGCAATTCTTCTAATCATGACCTACAAATCTCTGGGTTTTAGGGAGCAGGGAGCAGGGAGCAGGCAAGAGACAAGAGTGAAAAAATCCTGTTTACCTCATAGCTATGATCAACACTATATACTACTTAGGGACCGTAGCAATTGGTCAATTAACTTTGCTTTTTTCTGGTCTTTGTCTTCCTCTTGAGAGTCACCCATGGGAGAATCCTCTGTATTGACTGTGTTAGTTAACAGATAAATGGCATTGAGCAATTGGTCTGTAGCCAAGTCTCCTTTATCCCGTCGCTTGAGAAATTTTTCAATAATCTTTTCTGCTTGTTTAAGAGTATCCCCTAAATGAGCTTTGACAATTGCTTCTAATTCCTCGGGAGTTGGTTCCCGTAAATCTAATCGTAAACAGCGTCGTAAAAAAGCCGGGGGAAATGCCTTTTCTCCGTTACTGGTAAGGACTACAAAGGGAAATGCTTCACAGATTACCTTTCCCCTGGGGATGGTTGTGGTTTGATTATCCCAGGTTTTGACAACAATGTCTGGAAACTGGTCACTGATTCGTGTTAATTCCGGGATTTCAAATTCTCCTTCCTCAAAAATAGTCAATAAATCATTGGGCAAATCAATATCGCTTTTATCCATTTCATCAATTAATAATACCCTGGGATAATTTGAGGGAAGTAACGCCGTTCCCAAGGGACCCAATTGAATATACTTACCAATTTCCCTTAAATTATCCTTGCCGCTTCCTTGAGCATCTTGTAATCTACCAATGGCATCATAACTATAAAGTCCTTGCTGTAAATGGGAGCGAGTGGTAATATTCCAGCGTAACACTTCTCCTAATTGTAACTCTTGAGCAACTGCATAGGCCAAAGATGTTTTTCCTGTGCCTGGCTTTCCCGTTACTAATAAAGGACGACGCAGATACAACGCGGCATTGACTAACTCTATTTCCTCTGGCCTGGTCTGATAGGTTGTACCCCGTTCTTTTTTGTCAAATTTCCGCCAGCTAGGAGGCTCAGGCAGGCGTTCAATGCCTTCGTGGGGTTGTTCGGGAGTGCCGCGAAAGATTTTCCAAGATTTATTAGTCATAGGGTTGTATAGTCAATCTGGGGTGGTAGTAGATAGGGGTCTTCCCACAAAAGAGCAAGATGGTGTCCGATATGTTCTTGTCCATTGTCTTCATTAGGAGCTTTTAAACGTTGTTCTTGTACTTTTTCGGGAAGTTCATTTATTTTACAATTGAGTAATTTATCGAGTTCATCTTGACAATTTATAGTTGTAAAATCATTCTTTCTCAGCCATAAAGCAACTGGGATTGCCGTCGTGTCAATTACTTTTAATATATTATCACATGGGGGGTTATATAATTTTAATGCTATCGCTTTTTTTGTCATTTTTTCTGGTTTTAAATAAGCATGCAACTTTTCCCAATTAAAATCAAATTTACTAACATCAACAAATTCTTGATGGCATTTATTTTCACTACTATATTTGATTATTTTCCATTTTGTGATGCAAGTTTTTCGGTAATAATCCTTAGGATATTTTCTGAAACGCTCAAAACGTTTCACAGATCGAATAACTACTTTATACTCCTTACATATAGGAAGTGTTAAACCAAAATAATTTGTAATATTAATTCTTTCAATTTCATAGTTTAATAGTTGATAAGGCAATGAAAATACAAGTATTGTATCATCGCAAAATTCCCGGTCATATTGACGTGACTGATTTAAAAAAGATTCTATTAACTTTGGTAACTCTTCAATAGAAAATAGATCTTGTTCAGATTCTCCATCAGCTAGTGTAGTCTCTAAAAATTTACAGCTTTGATGATTTTGCACGTAATCATAATTACTTAGGTCAGGAATAAACCAAGCCGAGACTAAATAATTAGGTTGACGTTGTTGCTGATATTGTTTACTGGAATCTACCTTTACAAGCAGATAAGGTTGTGCATCTAAATTTGGTTGCTGATGATTTTGATAGTGACTGCTAGTCTGAGGTAATAAATCAGAAGGGTTATTAGCATTTTGTTTTATCCATTGCTTGAGTTTATCACCATGATATTTGGGAATATCTCCAGTTTTTAATAAATGAGCAACAAATTGTACAATAATTTCTTCATCATCATTTGGTTGAGGTATATCCTCAAAACTCTCTAGAATTTCATCTAAATTTTCAGGGATTTCATCTTCTTCCAAACAAATCAAGTAGTCATCGGGACAACAAGCTTGATAAGCCTGTTGCATTTGCTTCATCAAGTTGTTTTCTAAAGGAAGCAAGATATTGACTAAACTAGTTGTAATTTTAAATTTTTCCTTGATTGCCTTTAAATCAGGATTATTTTGATTTTCTTTAAGTGCTCCATCAATTAATTTTGGCAACTTATTTTGAGCAACATAATAATTTAGTAATTCGTGAACGATTTGCTTTAAATTTCCACCGCTAGCAACCTCTTTCAGACTTATATTTAATTTATAAAGAACCATCATTTCTAATTTTCCTTGATCAGGGAAAGCACTACACAGTGCTTCGTTTATCTTTTCGAGGAGATAGCCAGGGGTATTTCCACCATTCATTTACAGTTACTTCAATCGTTTAAGGGATAGATTTGCCAAAAACTGATTACAACTCAATACAATAATAATGCAAAGCACTTTGTCCCGCGCCCTGACTCCACCGTGAATCAGGTTTCCAAGCACCATTGAGTTCTTCGCGACGGCGAGTGTGGACAGTGAGCTGATTACCTTCAAATGTCAGTAGATTATATTGCCAGGGATAAGCGGATCGTAGTTCAAAGGTCGGTGCGCCAAAGGTACCAGCACAAATTTGGTCGAGTTTCCGTCCACCTGGGCTGAGGTCGTAACGGAAAAGACTGGTTTCGGCTTTATGGATGTGTCCGTGGAGGAACAAGCGAAATCCAGCAACGGCCAGTTGTTCGATGAAGCCTTTGTCAATAATGCGATCGCTTCCGTCACTATTGAGGGGATGGTGCCAAACCGCTATTTTCAAGGGGCAGTTGCGGTAGTCTGGGTTACGGCGAATCTTGGTCAGGGCGTTGGCCAGAGCACCGGAGTGGATGCTAGCACGGGTTTTGAAGTGATGATCCAGTTCCCAAGCGGAGTTTAGTCCTAGGATCAGCAAGTTTTGCTCTGGGAAATGGTCGATAATGGCTTGCTGGTCATAGTCGAGGGGATAGGGTTGACCTTTGATAGCTTGATAGAATTGGCTGAAGTGGGCAAACCGTTGTTGGTATTTGGTTTCATCTCGGACTCGAATTACATTTGGACTTTCTTCGATGTAGTCACCCTCTGTGAGTGTACCTTGGTATTTTTTGCGATCGCATAAATCATAAGCGTCCTCTGCTAGTGTCCAGTTGAGGTCATGGTTACCCGGAACTAGAACAATTTGTTTCGGGTCTAGGGGGAAGTCTTGGCGGAGGTTGTCGAGAAACTGTTGTGCAGCCTGGTATTCTTCTGCGGTGGAATAATTAGCGATATCACCCGATAGGATCAGAGCATCGAGGTTAGGGATGTCAAGGTCTTGGATCAGGTCTTGGGCGAGTTGGTTTGACCAAAGGGTAGCTTGCTTAGGGGTGGTGATGTGGAGGTCCGAGAGGTGGAGGATATGGGTGGTTTTAGAGGATTTTTTCCCAATCCTCCCCGTCCCAGGGCTCAAATCATGCTTGGCATTTTCGTATAACCATTGCTTTAGTTGAACACCAATTGGGTTGGGAATATCTTCAGTTTCTAATAAACGAGCGCCAAATTGTATAATAGGTATTTCCTGATCATTGTAGTATTGAGGTATTTTATCTAAACTCTCTAGAATTTCCTCTAAACTTTCAGGGAGTTCATCTTCCCAATCATCCAATAATTCATCGGGACAACAAGCTTGATAAGCCTGTTGCATTTGCTTCATCAAGTTGTTTTCTAAAGGAAGCAAGATATTGACTAAACTAGTCGTAACTTTAAATTTTTCCTTGATTGCATTTAAGTCAGGATTCTTGGGATTTTCTTGAAGAGCTTTATTAATTAATTTTGCTAAACTCTTATTGCTACTCTTAAAATCTTGTACTACTTTGTAAACAATTTCCTTCAAATTGCCACCACTAGCAACCTCTTCCAGATTTGTATTTAATTGATGTCCTAGCATCATTTCTAATTTAGTTTTACTAGGGAAAGCACTACACAGTGCTGACTCTATTTGCGCGAGTAGATAACCAGGGGTATGTCCAGCATTCATTGATGGTTACTTCAATACCTGTGAAAAATAGAACTTGATATTCTGACTCTAATTAAGTATCTATACTATGATTAGACCGAGTTCCGTAAATTTTCCTTGATTTCCTGGCATTTGGCAACCTGGTGGTGGTTTACAGGTTCAGACAACCGTAAGCATATGCGCTACGCGCACGCTACTTGAGGTGCGGTCAGGGGTCAGCGGTCAGCCGTGGCACAGGCTTCGACCCTGGGAGTTAACTCAGATTAAACAAATGCTTACCTGTTGTATTCAAAAGCACCTCAAGTAGCGATGCAGCGCGTAGCGCATCAGCTGAATGCTGATAGCTGAATGCTGATAGCTGAATGCTGATAGCTTACAGACAACCATTCACCACATTGCTTCACCTTTAAGTAAATCTGTCAATAACCCTTGCTTCTCTAACCGCTCACAAATAGCACTGAAAGGACTGCCAGCGTTATAACTAGGATTCCAGCTTGGGTCACCACTATGATGCAGGGCTACTAAATTCCAGTTAATATCAAAACATGGAGAACCAGAGGAACCGGGTTCGGTATTGGTTTTATACTTAACCGTTGTACCATTCTCGTTAATAGTAATAATAGCCTCGGTGTCAAAGGCCAATTTTAAGGGTTCGGCCTGGGGATGCTGCACAATAAACAGTGGAGTATTGGGCACAAACTGATAATATGGCTGTTGGGGTAACTCAATCCACTGGCGCTTTGGAGAATTGGGATCGGGATTTTTCCCAATCGGTTCTTCCCCAGGAACTCCATCTACTCTCAGCAAGGCATAATCCAATTGCTCAGGGGTTGGTAATGGATTGTTGGTATAAGGACTTTGATCAATTAGCCAGTCATCCTCTACTAAGCGATACTCCTTACCAGGATTGATAACTTTACCATCCCCTAACTGCTTGTAGTCAAAACGCAGGATAACATTACTAGACGTTGCTTGTTTTAAAATTACCGATTCCACCACATGGTAATTAGTAATAACCACATTGGGAGCAATCAGAAAACCTGTCCCAAATTCCAGACTATTATCCTTATTCGTAACTTCTACACGACAGACTTGCCCTTCAATTTGACCTAACTTTTCCCGCCACTGATTTACATCTAAAAAAGAATTAGTTTTCTTAATCAGTCTTTCTAATCGACCTTTTGCTAATAGCGGTTGCGGCATAGCAATCGCAATATTAAACTCCTGGGCAAAGGCGAATAACGCTGGGTTACCTGGATTCGATTCACGGGCACCTGCAATTAATTTATCAACCCATCCTTCTGCTTGAGCAGCTTTAATTAACTTAAATACAATTTCTTTTAAGTCATCTCCCATCGCAATAGAATCTAGATTTTTGCTGAATTTATATTCAACTAATTCAGCAAGTCTTATTTTTAATGGGAAAGCATCAAGTAAAGCATTCGTTAATTGTTGATATTGCTGTCCAGTTAGTTTCATTTAGAATTTCCATTTGAGTTGTGAACAGAATCCCTTAGGAAAAGGCAAAAGGCAAAAGGCAAAAGGCAAAAGGCAAGAGGCAAAAGGCAAAAGGCAAGAGTTAATCAAGCTCCCCACCCTCCCCACACTTCCCACCCTCCCGACTCCCTGCTCCCGACTCCCGACTCCCGACTCCCTACTCCCTATAGTCTATTCAAAAAATAACTTTCAGGAAAATATTCACTAATCATCATCACCGATTGGCGATTAGAAAAGACGCAATAGGTACGAAACAGTAAATTTGCTTCCGGTTCAATCTGGAAATAATCAGCTAATTCGTTAGCTGGCTTTTTGCCAGTATCCACAATTTCTTTAAAGGTCTCGAATCTCTGCTCTCGCCAGATTTTGCCAATGGGGGTTTTAGTTTTAAGTAAATCTTTTTGAAAGTAATCATCTAGGCGATCAATAACAATAATTGACTCAGCATAGATATAATTTTTGCGACTTATTTTGCCCTGTAACAGTATTTTTCTATCAAGTACTGAGCTTCCTTTCTCTAATTGCATTGGCTCTATATCATCAGTTGTTGTTACCAATTCTTCCGACAACTTAACTAGACGAATCTGTTCAAACAGATAGGCTTCTAACATATCTGTTACTGTGCCATCTGTCGTTAACAGAATTCTTTGGAAAATACTCAGATTCGAGGGGTCTATATAACTTCGAGTTAGGGATTGCTGTAGATCATTTCTCATTTTTAATAGCAATTATTATTGGGGTGAGGTGTTAATTATTTGGTTTTAGGGAATCGGGAATCGGGAATCGGGAATCGGGAGTCGGGAATCGGGAATCGGGAATCGGGAATCGGGAATCGGGAATCGGGAGTCGGGAGCGGTGCGACCCGTGGCGAATTTAATTCTTAATGCGGAAAGCGCACCGAGGGAGTGGGAAAAAATTATCCAAGCTCTTTCCTACTTTTCCCTGTTCCCTTCGCGTAGCGTGGCCCACGGCCTCAGTCCCTGCTTCCTTGATAGAAACGCTATATATAGCGTTTATTGCCTGTATCAGGTACACTTATCAACCTCAAAGTCCCCCTTTTTAAGGGGGATTTAGGGGGATCCCTTTGTACCTCATGGGAAAGAGAATTGCTATATATATCCAGCGCCACCTTTAGCTCTTGGCGATTTTACAAATACTTCCGCAATATCAACTCCAACTTCTCCTTAGTTGCTTCTGGAGCCTGATCCAAGGGAGTAAAAATAGCATACTTCAAGGCAGAATGAGCTTTAGAAACAGGTGGATTATCAACTAACCGGCGCACTGTTTCTTGAATCACCTTCTGAGCATTAATCGCATTGCGCTGTAGATTATCAAGTATCATATTCACGGTGACATGGTCATGATCCTCATGCCAGCAATCATAATCGGTGACGAGGGCTAGGGTAGCATAGGCAATTTCGGCTTCCCGTGCTAACTTGGCCTCTGGCAAGTTGGTCATGCCAATTACTTTTGCGCCCCAACTGCGGTAGAGATTAGATTCGGCCATGGTGGAAAATGCTGGCCCTTCCATGCACAGATAAGTGCCACCGTTATGTACGGTAACCTCTGGTAACTCCAAACTTGCGATCGCATCCACTAAAATTCCCGCCAGTTGGTTGCACACCGGGTGTCCAAACCCAATATGAGCCACAATCCCGTCCCCGAAAAAGGTGGAAACCCGATTCTTCGTCCGGTCAATAAACTGATCCGGTACCAGCATATCCAAGGGTTTGACCTCTTCCTGGAGAGAACCCACTGCTGAGGCAGAGATGATATACTCTACGCCTAACTGCTTCATGGCATAGATATTGGCTCGGAAGGGTAACTCCGAAGGCATCAAATGATGATTGCGACCATGACGAGCTAGGAAAGCTACAGTAGTTCCTTCTAAGGTTCCCACCATCAAGGCATCGGACGGAGGACCAAAGGGGGTGTCAATGGGTACCTCCTGCACATCTTTGAGAGCAGCCATTTTGTAAAGTCCGCTACCGCCAATAATCCCAATTTGTGCTTTCACCATGGTGTTTGTTCTTACTCTGCCTCAGTCCAACGCTTTGTTATTTTACCTTAAATTGTATTAATTTTTGTTAAGGGGTAAGCATTCAGCCGTCAGCCGTCAGCCGTCAGCCGTCAGCCACAAGCCTTGGCCATTCGCGTAGCGTGGCCAAGGCTTGTGGCTGATAGCACCTCAAGTAGCACCATCTGTAGTGCATTAGCTGATACGCGACACGCTGATAGCTGATAGCTGACGGCACCTCAAGTAGCGTGCGCGTAGCGCTAATCGCTGTTCGCTGATAGCTGATAGCTGAATGCTTACGTTAAGGGATTTTAAAATACAGAGTGATGTTCCAATGCAATAGTTTTGCCTTATGTCTGACCAACCCCTAGGTAAACCTCGTCCTCTGATAAAAGTGATCCTGCTATCGGTAGCCACATTAATGGTCTACTACAGTTGGTACAAGTGGATCATTCACGAAGAGTTGCGACACTATAACAATTCTGGTTGGTCTGGTACCCTGTGCTTAGTACCTTTTCTTTTAGGTGTCGCGGGTCCACAAGCCTTATGGATATTAGACCCCGATGTGCCTGGCTGGTTTGGTTGGTTTTCCCTGATCGGTATAGTTTGGATTTACATTGTGCAGTTCAGGCTTTACCGCACAGTTAACCAACTGTATCGACAAGAAGGACTCACAGAACCTCTGGTAGTGTGGTGGATTTTCATACCTGGTTTGAATTTAATTGTGGGATTAAAGCAAATTCATGTACTGAGCCAATTTTGGACAATGAAACAAGAAACTATACCGGACGGGGCTATTTTGAATTGAAGTAAAAAGCAGACTTGTTGAACTTTGGAATAGGGAATAGGGAACAGCGGATCTGGGAACAGGGGGAAGAATGTCTGTGTTGACAACAACGATAGACAGACATCAGCCATGTTGGTAATCGTTTACTACTCGATTCAACATTTCTGAGCAAATATTCCCGACTCCCGACTCCCGACTCCCGACTCCCGACTCCCGACTCCCGACTCCCGACGATTCAAACTAAAATCTTAAACCAAATCCACCTTGAACAGAGGCAGCCACGCCGCCACCCTCCCGATAGGCATCAAAAGCAATAATCGCATTACCAAACAAAACCGTTTGGCTATTAGGAATCATAAAATCAATACCAGGTTGTATAGCAAAACTTGTCTTATCTCCTACTGGTGAGGGAGAGTGACCGCTAGCAAATACAGCCCCTGCTCCCACGTAAGCATCGGTTTGCCAGTTAAGGGGGAAATCGTAGGAAATTGTTGGCACAATAGCAGTGCCAGCACCAATCAGGGCTTGTGTCCGGAAGGAAATGGGGATTTCTAGGAATTTGTAGCGAAACGCAATTAATCCACCAATTTGCTGACCTTCTCCATCATCATCCTTTGTAATACCAAACGTAGGACCGATTCCCACATAACTTCCGTAGGCAGCTTGAGCAAATGCTGGTTGCGACTTAATCATTAAACTAGCCAGACTCACCAGCACTAGCGTTCCTAGTGTGGACAATAAACCAATAGCATTACCCATTTCCTCAACTCCTCAATACCTAATTCTAATGATGGCTGCTTTCTCGCTTATCTTAGCTTAATTGCTGCGGTGAAACTAATATAGCAAAGGCAACAGGGAATAGGGAACAGGGAACAGAGGTAATAAAATTGAATATACCTCATAGCTATGAAAAACGCTATACAAACCTAATATACAGGTTGATGTTTGTTTTTTTTACTGTTGATAGTTAACTTGACATCAAACGCAATCAATTAAGCAATAACTATGGTGGTTAAGCGGGTTTTAAACTGAAGTCAACTCGAAGATAGTGAATCGACTCAGTAACTTTTGAATTTATGCGATCGCGTAGCGGATCTTACCGAGCATCGCGTAGCGGATCTTACCGAGCATCGCTAATTTTTTCTCTTGTTAAAAACTTTAGCCTACTTGATTTTTTCCCACTTGTTTATTACCACTTGTTTCTTCCTTGTTGGGTGCATCTCCTAAAAGCTTTTTGACCCGGTGGGTGGAACGGGCATCTTGCCCGTTACTGATAGCTGATAGCTGATAGCTTACCCCGACTCCCGATTCCCTACTCCCGATTCCCTACTCCCTACTCCCTACTCCCTACTCCCTACTCCCTACTCCCGATTCCCGATTCCCGACTCCCGATTCCCGATTCCCGATTCCCTGTTCCCTGTTCCCTACTCTAAAAGAGTGTCACAAACATCGAGGATGAAGTCCACCATAGGTACAAATATATCGAAGTTGCTGCTCATCTAAATTTTTAACATTAGCAAAATCAACCCCCTTGATCCGGGCTAAATTCGATTTAGGTGGAGGCAAAGTAATAAATTGATTAGCCTTAGTCTGTTTAGCCATAGCAAAGGTAACTCCCTTAAAATCTGCTCCAGCTAAATTAGCCCCTCGCAAATCCGCAGCACTGAGATTAGCGTAACGTAGCTTAGCATTGTACAGCTTAGCATTGCGTAAATTAGCCCCTACCAATTGGGTTGAATTGAAATCAACATTTTTGAGATTAGCATTACTCAAATTTGCCCTAGAAAGATTCGCTCCTTGCCAGCTTGATTGACTTAAATCAGCAGAAGAGAAATCACTCCTCACAGCACTAACTTTGCCCAAACGAGCACCATGGAGACTAGAGAGACTGAATTTTGCTTCCCCCAAATTGGCTCCTGTCAGGCTAGCATTTTCTAAGATAGCTCTACGGAAATCAGCATTAATCAACTGGGCACTGCTGAGATTGGCACCGATCAGGCTGCTGTTATAAAATCTAGCTCGGTTCAGGGTTGCCCCGATTAAATTGGTGCGATTCATCAAGACATTATCGAGAATAGCACCAGTGAGGTTAACTGCCCTCAGATCAGCTCCGCTGAAGTCGCTGACCCAATCATCAAAAGTGCCAAAATGTTGATCCTCACCAGGGCCATAGAAGCGACTACCCTGCAAATTAGCACCGGACAAATTAGCGTAGCGGAAATTAATGCCCGACAAATTCAGGTTGTCCAGAATTGGATTAAAATAGCCATAACCCTGATTAACCTTACTGAGGTTAATATAGCTCAGGTTAGCATTATGCACTTGACCGTCGTAGATAGTCAGAATTTTCGAGATAGCTTGCTTAGTTGCTCGGTGCCGCACCGCTAGCACTCCCCCAACCCCTGGTTTACCTTCCCTGGTTAGGGTTTTCTGGTCGTTTGCCAAAGATTGATTCAATATTCGTAGATGGGGAAGGGGTTGAACACCTTTACTGACCAAAGTTTGTTGGAGGGTATCAATCAAGCTAGGGGTATTTTCCTGACCCAGCAAATCCACCAGAAACGGTACAGCACGATGGTCGTCTATCCTACCTAGAGCCAGAATTGATCCCAAACGTTTTTCTTGAGCAGTGCTATCAGTAGAGCTTAATTGTTTCACTAAGGTCAGAAAGACCTCATTTTTCTGCTGATTGAACGCTCGCCAATTGGCCTGACTTTGAATATAGATTTGGGTTCCCACAAACGTGCCCAGTACAGAACCCATCCCGCCAAAGGTAACAATTAGCAGAGTAAGACCGGGATGTCGGCGCATCCACAACCAAAGATTGGGGGAGTGCTGTTGCGATAATGAGATCAGGGTAATGGGATTAACTGTTGCGCTACGGTAACCCGAGGTAGCTTCCTGGTGATTAGACCATTGCCCATCAGTTTCCTCCTCTAGCTCAACCTCTTCATACTCGGGTGTTGGGG
Source organism: Moorena sp. SIO1G6 (assembly GCF_010672795.1). Lineage (NCBI taxonomy): Bacteria > Bacillati > Cyanobacteriota > Cyanophyceae > Coleofasciculales > Coleofasciculaceae > Moorena > Moorena sp. SIO1G6. The sequence continues at coordinate 235,103 of NZ_JAAHFZ010000012.1, read as the reverse complement.
AGGATTCAAAACTTGACCAGTACGGTAAGAGCAACCGAGAGGAATCCGAGACATAAGTTCCGGCTATGTAGTCGTGGAGGCTGCGATGTTGAGGATTTAATACAGAACAAAAACTCTCTGCCAATAGCATCAATCCTGCCAATCCCAACAAAATTAACAAGTCAGGAAACGCTCCAGTGTAGCGCCAGAGTAAATAAGCACTTCCGAGTGGTAATCCCCAGCGTCCCACTGCCTCACGCCACACCGCACCGATCAAACCAGGGGGTTTTCCCGAAGCGGTAACCACTCGCACTCCAAACCAACCTTTGGGAGTAGTTTGACCAGTTTTTCCCAGCAGATAAAGTTGCCATAGGGTTACTCCTACTGGCATCACTAACGAAGCACACCAAAAAAAATTGGTCAGGGGAGTGACTCGCTTGGTTAGTTGTAGGCGGGGGTAAGCTAGAGTTTTTGCGATCGCATTCTGGGTTGCCCCCAAAACTGGGTTAAGGGGAACCGGTTCTGCCTTCGAGTATTTTTCTGCATACAAACCAATCCCGTAAGGGAGCAATGCACTAGTAGTTACCAGCGATACTTCCAAAAGCGCTGCCACGCAACGCCTAGTCACCAGTGGCAGAACCAAGTTCAGTCGCAGCGGAAAATACCAGCTACCTTCTCGGTGTTGACCTGTTTTTAGAGTGGGGCTAGCCATATTTAATACTCAGGCTGCGATTTTTGGCTTTTTAATGACTGTGAACACTGATTTCAAGGATCAGTAAGCAAATAAGGGCGAGATTATCGCAGATTTTGCTTCATACCATTTTTTGGGGCAAACACCTGATGACTATATATAAGTACGTCCAGACTCAACCGGTTGAATACCGGCGAGAGCACTGATCCGCTATGAAATCAGCCTCATTATTATATAGCAGTTTTCAATTGGGTGAGGTACCCCGCCCTTGGGGTTAATGGGACTAGAGTAAGCATATGCGCTACGCGCAAGCTACTTGAGGTGCCGTCAGCCGTCAGCCGTCAGCCGTCAGCCTTTGACTGATAACTGATAGCTGATAGCTGATAACTGATAGCTTATAGCTGATAGCTGATAGCTGATAACTGATAGCTGATAGCTGATAGCTGATAGCTGATAGCTGATAACTGATAGCTGATAGCTTACCCGAAACAAATTTAATTCTAGATAGTCAAGTAATCTAGGACAAGTGTATTAGTAATAGATCACAAGACTTTAGGGGATGACAATGACTAAACTATTCCCACAGTGGATGATTGTTCCGATCACCATAGCTGTAAGCTTAAGTAGCGCTGGTGTCGCCAACGCCGAAACCATCAACCTTGAGCCTGGATTCCAGCCTGATCCCATCGTAGTTACTGGAAACTCTGGAGGATCAAATAAGAGCCAATGCGGTATGATTAGTACCCAGCCCAATCATGTCATTAATTTGAACCAAGATTTTACCTACTTGCGCTTCAACCTAGAAAGCCAAGGCCAGCCCACTCTATTAATTCAGGAGCCAAATGGTACCTCATGTACACAGGCCGATAATTTATCTGGGGGGAATATTGTTAAAATCGGGTATTGGGAGCAAGGCAGCTACTCATTCTACGTCGGCGATCGCAATGGTGAACAGCATCCTTATACTTTATCGATCACTAAAACTCCCTAGTACCAGGGTGCAGAACTCAAAGTTCAACACTCAATAATTATTGTAGGCAAGCCTTTTGGGTGCAAGCCTTTTCCCTGACAACTGCAGCGAAGTCTATGGGTGATTAGCGATTACTCTAATCTTCAATCTGCTGAACCGATATCTCAACCGCTTCCACATCAATCGTACCTGGAGCTGCTAAGCGGTTAAAATGTCCGTGTTCTATCTTCAAAACTTCCCCGCAACTGGGGCACTGACACTGGGTATTGTTAAACCCAGTCAACTCATAGGCACAGACTGGACATTTATCTTCCACTAGATTACGTCTGAGCCACCAGCGAACTCCAAACCAGGCAATCACTGGTGAGATGATTAAAAAAGCAATTAAAATCAAAAAACCATTGACTACCCATCCCAAGCCAACTGTGCCTAGCAAGAAACAAGTTAAGAAGAACGCTAGCCAACAGCCCATACCTGACAGGTTGAACTGAAACTGTCTCGGGGTATTTTGATTCACTGTTTTCTTTTAACAATAACAAATATGATCGGGTAGTTATATCCTAGTTCAGATTCGTCTTAACTTGAATAGAAATTACCCCTCGCTGCTTATGCTCCGCAAGGGGCGACTCAATTTTTACGCAGTATCGAGTAACTCTTTTAACTGCTTTGTCAGAGCCTCTTTACTAAATAACCCTAGGGATTGTTCTCGTAACCACTGACCATCACAGCGCTGATCCTCTCCCTTGAGAATTTCAATACAAGCCGCAGCCACTGCATCGGGGTCTCGATAGGGAACTTGCCAACCAAGCTGACCATCTTGCAAAGGATCAGCAGAACCATCAGAATCCCCAGAAAGGACAGGTTTACCACAAGCCATGGCCTCTAGGTATACAATCCCAAAGCCTTCTTGGGAGGGCATGACGTAGGCATCAGCCACTCGGTAATGTTCCACTAATTCTGGTGTAGGGACAAAACCAGCAAAGACCACCCGATCCCCAACACCCAAATCTTTGGCTAGCTGCGCCAGTCTCGGTTGATCATCACCACGACCAATAACTAGATATTTAACCTCTGGAAAGATTTTAGCGATCGCAGGAAGTGCTTGAATGGTAACATCAACTCCTTTATAAATATCCCCAGACCACAGACGAGCGACAGTCATCAACACCTTAGCACCAGTCAGACCATACTTTTCGATTAAGGCTGGTGATTTCAGACCAGGAGTAAACCTATTGCCATCAACAGCACAAGGCAACATCTTTACCTTTTCAGGATTTAGGTTATTGGCAGCACAAGCGCGATCGCGACTGTAACGACTGATTGTCCAAATTGCTGCTGCCCGGTCTAGGGCATTACGTTCTTTCAGGGGTAAGAGTTCCCAAACCTCCTTGCCATAAGTCAAAACTGTATAGGGAATCCCCAAACTATTGCACAACAGCTGAGTCAGGGGAGCCAGTTTGATATGACCGCAGAAAACGTGTTTGGGACGTTTTTGCCATAAATAAAACCCCAGCGCTATTGTTAAGCGAACACGCCCTAGCACAGGAGACTTGGTTTTCAGGTAATGGAATCTGAGTGGGTAGAGATCAAAGGGATTTTCACAACCTAGACCATCCCGCAGCAAAAATATTTCAGCGCTAGAACTGGTAACAGTCTTAGCAGCAACAGACAAATATGCCTCGAAAATATCTTTGACGTAGGATTGGATGCCCCCTTCACACTCAAAAATCTCTAGGAAAATGAATACGTAGTTAGATGCTGTTTTCTGTGTGCCGCTCAAATTCGTTAGTTTTGAATTCGATTCACCTATCTTAGCCTCGAACTATTTCTAATAGCATTAGGGATATTAGGGAAAAACAACCAAGAACTTGTAGCCATGGCAGATACGCTTAAGATCCTACATTCCGCAGGCTGGTTGACTGACTTTAGATCATGGCGTAGGTTGGGTTGAGGCAACGAAACCCAAGACCAGTGAGGTTTTCATTGGGTTACCCTATGGCTAAGCGCTCCCTACGGGATAATCAGCATTTCAAGGGTCTTGTCAGTCAATCAGGGTTTCTATGTCTTCCCACCCCTGAGCACCTCCGATGGTGGCGCTCCAGCGCAATCATCACAATGCTCACAAATGGATGAAGTACTCCTTTGTTCCCTCACGGATCAGCCAGGTTCTCAAACTGATGGGTCAGAAGCTAGCTGAATCTGTTCACAATCGGTTGCAGGCAGCAGTGGCAAGGATTGGCGACTGGTTGCAGTTAAGTTAGTGGGGGTATCGAAGCCAAAAACCATTGGAAATTTTGAGATGACATCATCGGGTAAATCTGCGGGATTACTCCCGCTTCGTCCCCAAGGCACCGTGCGAGCGAGTCTCCAAGCACACGGCGCGCCCAACTTCTTTAGAACACGTTTTCTTTTGCGACTTACTTTTCCTTGAATCCGGGTTTGTACCTTTTGGCTTTTGTCCCTTCTTCTTGGAGGGTTTTTTTAATCCCATTTTTAGCATTTGTTGTATTTCGGGATTTGTCGCACCCAGGGCATGGATTGAGTGATGGCAGTCATTGTGTAAGTATATTAAATTGTCATACTTATCTGTGCCGCCATCCTTTTTTGGTGTTATGTGATGTAGATGCACATTATCATACCTTCCAAGGGTTTGATTACAGACAGGACATATGTAGTTCTGTCTGTTTGCTATTTTGTTTTTTCCGTTGGATAGTCTATTTCTTGCGGTCTTTTGTTTCTGTTTATTTTCCCTCTTTTCCCAGTATTCTTTGAGTTCTGGGTCGTCCGGGCTATGAGTATGTTTGACCTGGGTGTGTCTTTCGATATTGACCCATGCAAGCTTAGTCAGATAAACTTTCCTTTCTCCAAATACCCATTTATCGTCTCTTCCGGGACATAATTTACCGAAATACTTCTTGTACAACCATTCCCGGGATTTTTGATGCTTTCTTAATCCCCATCTTGTTAACTTCCAGAATATGTAGCTGTCAATCTTATTGAATATTTCTGAAGATACTGCTCCGCTGTGGTAATTTCCCCACCCTCTTATAATCGGGTTGAGTCTTTTGATTACCACTTCCTGTGGAGCTGATCGTACCTTCTTGAATTCCTCTTTAAGTTTGGTTTTAAATTTCGCTACATTCTTATCTGAAGGTTTAATGATGGTTATATACCCTGATTTTCTTGTACTGGTATTATGTTTCCTGAAGTTCCACCCCAGAAAATCAAATCCGGTGGTCAAGTGGGATATTCTAGTTTTTTCGAAGGATAATGTTAGTCCTTTTTTGGATAACCACTCTTCAGCGATTTTCAATGCATTCACCGCATCTTCTTTGCTTTCGGTGAGGATTACAAAGTCATCGGCAAAGCGGACGTAAGTCCTTGGTGTCCTATTTTTCCAATTTCCGCCGTTTTTGGCTTTCTTGTCTTTACACCAGTAGTATTTAATACCTAGTTCCTTTTCTAATCCATGGAGAGCTATGTTGGCGTATAGTGGACTGATTATCCCACCTTGTGGTGTTCCTTGTTCGGTATCGTAGAATGTCCCTTTGTGGATGTATCCTGCTTTGAGCCATTCTTTTATGAGTTTGGTTGCTGGAAAGCTACCGATTGCTTCCAATAGTGGTTCATGTGCAATATTATCGAAGCATCCTGAGATGTCCGCGTCTACTACCCACCATTTTTTATTATTCTCTCCTTTGATGTTTAGGAATATCCTCTGTCTGGCGTCATGGGTACTTCTTCCAGGTCTGAACCCGTATGATACTGGTTCAAACATTGCTTCCCATGATGGCTCAAGTGCATTTTTGACTATACCTTGTAGGCATCTGTCGGTTATGCAAGGAATCCCTAATGGCCTTTTCTTTCCATTGGATTTTGGGATGTAGATGCGTTTGGTTGGTATTGGCTTCCATGTCTTATATGTGGTGAGGGAATCGACCATTAGACCTCTTTCCGCAGGGTTTAATTTTTTCTTTCCGTCTATCCCTGCTGTTTTTTTACCACTATTTACTTGGGTTGCTTGTTTGACTGATATCAGGATATTGGAATAGCTACGGAGAGCTAGTCTTTGTAGTTTGTTGACCTTTTTCCAATTACCCTCACGTGTCGCTCTGAAAATTCTACGTCTAAGTTTCCTGACCGTCCTGTAGGCACGTTTCCAATTGATAGCGTGCCAGTCAGTGGTTTGTTTAGTTACGATACCGTTCCCGTAAGGTTGCGGTTCTATCTTTTCCATATACAATTAAGGTACTTACGTATTATTTCCCTAGCTCGAAGTCAGTTCTGAAATTCAGCACTCTTTCAAGTTAAGGGATTTCCCTCTATCCAACCAGTTATATACTTTCGTATTTTCCTGTTGCCTTTCGGCTGTTGGCTTTTGCTTGGTTCAGTCTTCTACCGGGCTGAGAGTTATACCTCCTCTTACGATTTGGCTACCTACATCAATCGACCTAGATCTAGGACTCAACCTCGGCTTACCTGTTGACACACTAAGAAGTTACGAATCTGAGGTTGCCGCCTATACACCGAGTCCAAAGTGGGATTCGATTGCCCCTTTAACGCGAGGCTAATCCAGGAGCTTACACCTTCCATTGCCGCTTTATCGGAAAGTGTCTATCGTAACGATGCCTTGTAGTGGCGATTCATCACTTTTCAACCAAATGATTCTTTTCCTAACCCAACAACATCTTCTCCACGGCATGTAAAGATTTGTTGCGCATTCCCCTCTAGCTCTGAAACCTAGTGATTCGGGAGTGTCGTAGCCTTAGCCGCGATATCCATCTCACTACGCTCCTTCGGGTGGAAACTAGTCTGAATCCAAGACTAGGAAAGGGTTCTAGCCTTTCACTTCCAAGAGCGCCTTTCAGTCGCCCGGTTATTTCATATTATGGGTTCATTTTTCTTGCGTTTACCCTGATACAATTCTGGCTTGATGGTGTACAATCAGGGGAAAAAGTTCAATGTTGTGTGGGCAAAAGTGAAAATTATTACAGAAGCCAGTAGCAAGAGGTTAATATGATTGTATTAAGTGAATATTTAAAAAGCCTTGCAATTCTAGGAGGAATTATTGCGGTATTATATGTTATCACCTTTGTGATTCTTCCGCCTATATTTCGTCGATTCTCCTCTGACGCAGCAATCACAAGCTTAAAAATTATACGTCAACCTTTATTATTATTTGTACTACTTTTACGAATTCAAATTTCATTAATTCCTAAACTTAAACTAAGCGAAAATTATGAAGTTTGGGTAAATCGAGGATTAACCGCTGCAATGATTGCGATAATCACTTATGTCACCGCTCAAATTTTAACTAAAGTTATTCTCTACTACTTAAAGAAGTATTCAGAGCAAACAGAAGCCATGTGGGATGATGTTTTGCTTCCCATTCTTCAAGGCATCTTGCCTATTTTAGTCTATGTTATTGGCGGCTCACTATTCTTACAAACTTTAGGAATAAACGTGGCTGGAGTCTGGGTCGCCCTTGGAGGAGCATCTTTTATTCTTGGCTTTGCATTCAAAGATTCCCTCGCCAATTTTCTGAGCGGTTTGGTTTTATTAGTCGATACTCCTTTTCAATTTGGAGATGTGATTTTACTGTCTTCCGGTCAACTTGCAGTGATCAAAAAAGTTGGTTTGCGAGTTACTCATCTGTATGTTGTGAGTAACCACAGTGATGTCTACCTTCCTAATTCTACCTTTGAAACAAAAGAAATTGTTAATCTCACTCGTCCAACTCCCCATTATTACGATCAACTGGAACTTCCGATCATGTCAACAGTTGATCCCGGTCAAGCAATTCAGTTGATTGAAAACGTGATCTTAGCTCACCCCGACACAATGGGACTAATCGATCGCAAGCTTGAACTTTTAGAAAAGTTTTATGGATTTTCTAAGCCGGGAATCAGAGCAGAACAGAAGCGAAAAGTGGGTTTAATCCGGTTAAAAGCAGAACAAAAAGTGAATCATAAGTTAGAGGAAATTGAAAATGCGTTTGATCGCTTGTCCGAGCAAGTGGATCGGTTTGAAAATGAAGGCTTAGAATACAGTGAAATCCGTATAATTCAGGGAGATTATTTGAATATTTGTGAGCAAATGGGTTTATCGACACAAGCGGTTCGTTTGGGAAATCGTCAACGAAAATTAACTTTAGAAGAAGGAGAGCATGCCCAATCTGGAGGAGACTCCCTGATTGGTTTAGTCAGAGAATGGTATAACACCTGGTGCAAAGATCCAGATTTGTTGTTAGAAGATCATAAATTACTGCGCGAGTCTTGGGAACAAAAAATTACCATTCTTAAGCGCAAAGCCAATCAATTATGGCTGAGAGCGAATAATCTCTCCATTGATGATACCCGATTTGATGATGTTGTTGATGATCTGATTATGTGGTTACAAGAACGATTTAAACGCTCCCGCATCGAATGGCAAAATCCGAAAATTTGGATGGAAGAAATTAAGATGGTGGGAGGATCACAAATGGACTCCAACAAAGTTTTGACTGTCAAGTTTTTTGTAGATGATATTAAGCTAGAACACTGCGAGCGGGGAAATCGTGTCAAAAATGAACTTTATCGGGAACTAATTTGGCAACTCAGACAAGCTTATCTAGCCAAATAAAGCGATTGCGATCGCCGGATTGCATCCCCTATTAGGCGTAGGTAGTGGTACACAAGTAGTGACTTTAGCTCCCGTTACCTTGACCAGACCCTAGCCAAATCACTACATCTTTACCATTACCTAGGCGTAAATAGAGTTAGGGGTCATGCATGAAGCTTCCACCACCTGGCTAACCGAGGTGGTGGTGTCCTATGCTAATCTGGAACTACCGCTAGTCCACAGATCACACAAGCACGCCCAGCTTCTAGGCGGTCGTCGAGATCTTTTGCTGGAACGACCCTCGTTGCCATTTCTGCGAACGAGTTTAAGTACACCTCTAGCCCCGATGTTGTAAGCGCCGTTGAGGTCGGCATTGAAACACTTACCTGATAAGAAGGTTGCTAGGGAGTAATTTCTTGAATTTCGTTTAACCGTACCGGAGCCATCGTAGGCCAGTTTGGAAGTGTAAGCAGCCACGACTTCTACAACTTTTCCGCCAAGTTCAGTCCACTTCATTTCTGTGAAATCACGAATTTTAGCTTTGAGCCACCCGTGAAATTTCTGCCTCAGGTTAGATCTCTTTTTTCCACCTTTAGGCTTCCATCCTTTGAGGTTCTCAAACACGATTGCTTCAGAATTGAATTTCTCAGCAATCTCAACAATTCGTTTAGAAACTATATGGCTAATTTGGTTGTTGATTCTTTGGCATTTTTGGTAGGTCAAACAGCAGAAACCTTTATGAAGTTTCCCCCCTTTGCCCATAGTCTTGGAGGCTCGGACGGATACGGATCTTAGTCGTTTGTCCCTACGGTCTATGTCTCTTCCGGGGTGAACGAAATCACGGTGGATTACAGTGCCGGTGTGGGTTACAACTGCTATTGTTGCGGTGGTATTGATGCCTAGATCTACCGCAGTAACGTTGCCTTCTGGCTTGCGCTTTTCTGGCTTGCAAGCAAATGGAACAGATAAATGACAGTACCTATCATTGAATATCAATGACGGGGACATGATTTTGTTAGTCCCACAGGTGTGGCGGTTTCTTAATCCGGTAATTTGAACTTTCGTCCAGTCCCAGTTTTTACCATCAAAAACCTTAATTTCTACTTGGTCGAAACCATGTAACTTATAACACTGTCCTTTGTATAAAGCAGGATAGCAACCAGTCCCAGCATTTAGTTTTGGTGGCTTACTATCTTTTCTTTTTCTGTTTCCAGATTGCCAGTCCCTATAACGAGTGACATAGCTACTAACCTGTCCCGCCGCAAACGAGATCGCAGCCCGACGGTAGTAGCTGGGAAATTTGTAAAAAGCTTGATTGAACTGAGGGTATTTTATATTAGGTCGCTTGGCGGTTTGATGCATTAGCCGCTCTACAGCAGGAGTTAATTGATCTGCTGTCAATCCACCAAGTTCAGACCAGTGAGTGTAGATGATACCAACCAAATACTTGCAAGCCTGACGATAAACTTTGACCGTCTCCGCAAATAATTCTTTTTGCGAGGGAGAAGGATTAAGCTTCCACTTATCAGTTCTGATCACTTTGGTTGGTGTCTTCACTAATATAAAACAACTATATTAACTAATATATTAACCTATGAAAATATAGATTGCCAGAGGTTTTTTATTGTTTATTTTTTTGTTACTGGCGTGGACTAACCCCCACCTGAACGTTCGCGTAGCGTGGCCTGCGGCCAGGTGGGGGAATGCGTCTCACGTCTTGTTCAAAAATACCATAGCTCTGCGAGCTAAGCTGCGGAATGTAGGTTAAGATACTTGGCACGGAGGAAATTCTTGGAAATTGCTATCAAACAAAAATCCCACGTACATTGAGCCGTGGGATTTTCAGAAAAGCTTTTTTTTAATGACTAATCACTAACCACTCGAAATCCCACAAACTCTAGTTCAAACTCTAGTTGTAGGATGAGACTGATGGTTAAGCGAATCTTAAAACAGACCCCAAGTCAAAGACTGATCAATGGGTAAGGTAGCACCAACACCAAGCCAGATGGTGACTAGGGTACCAAATAAAAATACCGTAGTTGCCACTGGACGGCGGAATGGGTTCTGGAATTTGTTCACACCTTCGATGAAGGGAACCAGCATCAGACCCAAGGGAACTGATCCCATAGCAGCAATACCCAAAAGTTTATTAGGGAGAATCCGCAAAATTTGGAAAACAGGATATAGATACCATTCCGGGAGGATTTCTAAAGGTGTGGCAAAGGGATCGGCTGGTTCACCAATCATAGCTGGATCAAGCACAGCTAAACCAATGCATAGAGCAATGGAACCCATGATTACCACTGGGAAAACGTAGAGGAGGTCATTAGGCCAAGCTGGCTCGCCATAATAATTATGACCCATCCCCTTGGCTAGTTTGGCACGTAAAATTGGATCGTCTAGATCCGGCTTTTTAAGAACTGACATTGCTTAAATTCTTCTCCTTAATAAGTAAAGGTAAGCAGGTGGCAGCAGCAAGGTTTGCATTTAGTTTTAACACTTTCCTGACTTTTAGTCAGTACAGATTTACAACGGACCAGAAATGCCCTGTTTGCGAATCATCAGGAAGTGCAGCAGCATGAAGACAGCGATAAACCAGGGCAGCACAAAGGTATGTAGACTGTAGTAGCGACTCAGAGTACCCTGACCTACACTAGTACCACCCCGCAGCAGTTCGACGATTAAAGAACCAACCACGGGAATAGCTTCAGGAACGCCAGATACAATCTTGACCGCCCAGTAACCAACTTGGTCCCAAGGCAAGGAGTAGCCAGTCACACCGAAGGAGACGGTAATTACTGCTAAAACTACCCCTGTCACCCAGGTCAGTTCACGGGGCTTTTTGAAACCACCAGTCAAATAGACCCGGAAGACGTGCAAAATCATCATCAGCACCATCATGCTGGCAGACCAGCGGTGAACAGAGCGGATCAGCCAGCCGAAGCTCACGTCAGTCATAATGTACTGTACAGAGCTAAATGCTTCAGCGACCGTCGGCTTGTAGTAGAAGGTCATGGCAAATCCAGTGGCAAACTGGATTATAAAGCAAGTTAGAGTAATTCCACCCAGGCAGTAAAAAATATTAACGTGGGGAGGTACGTACTTTGAAGTGATGTCATCGGAAAGTGCCTGAATTTCCAGACGCTCCTCAAACCAGTCGTATACTTTCGAGTCAGTGATTTGCTTAGAAAACATGAGGCCAGAGTTTCCGAAAGGATTTTGCCGTCAGACGTTGAACGTCGGAGTGTTCAACTCCTTAATTTACAACGAATACAGCCTATATGTTACATGATGTTAATTTTAACATGACCTGCTTCATTAATTTGCCGTCAACTCTGGCGGTTACAGCCCAAATATTATACCTGATCGCGGTTACAGGTAACATAACTTAACAAGTACTCTCATAAATTTTTGATCATGCACAAACGAGCCTTCTGGGTTGGACTCTTACTAACCTTCCCAATCATGCTATTGTCTGCCTGGTGGACACCAACAGCAGCTGCCTTCTCTCAGGAGCAAAGGCTTTTTTCCCAAGCTTGGCGGATTGTCTCTCAATCCTACGTTGATGATACCTTTAACCATCAGAATTGGTGGTTGTTACGTCAGAAGACCTTGAAAAAGCGGCTGCCTAATCGTGAAGCTACCTATACGGCCATAGAAAACATGTTAGGGAGTCTTGGGGATCCCTTCACACGATTGCTCAGACCCGACCAATATCATAGTTTGCAAATCAGCACCTCTGGTGAACTCTCCGGTGTCGGGCTACAAATTGCCATTGATGGGGAAACTGGTGAGTTAGAAGTAATCACCCCAATTGCTCAATCACCAGCAGATTTAGCCGGTATCCGAGCACGGGATCACATCCTAGAAATTGATGGCATGTTGACTAGGGAAATGACTCTCGATGAAGCGGCAGCACGGATGCGTGGACCAATTGGTACAACAGTTACCTTGAAAATTCAAGGCCAGAAAGAACAGCCAAAATTGGTGGAAATAGTGCGCGATCGCATTTCCCTAAACCCAGTGTATTCAGTCCTCGATACCCAGGAAAATAGAGACCCAGTCGGTTATATTCGTCTGTCTCAATTTAGTGCTAACGCCCCAATGGAAGTTGCCCACGCCGTTGCTAAACTCAAGGAGATGGGTGCAGATGGCTATATTCTTGATCTCAGGAATAATCCAGGGGGTCTATTGCAGGCAGGTATTGAAATTGCTCGCCTCTGGTTAGATGAAGGCACTATTGTTTACACCGTTAACCGCCAAGGCACCATTGGTAGCTTTGAAGCCTATGGTGACGCTCTTACGGAAGACCCCTTGGTTGTATTAGTTAATCAAGGCAGCGCCAGTGCTAGTGAGATTCTAGCTGGCGCTTTACAGGACAATGGTAGGGCAAAGCTAGTCGGGGAAAAAACCTTTGGCAAAGGGTTAATTCAGTCCTTATTTGAACTAATAGATGGCTCAGGATTAGCAGTTACCGTTGCCAAGTACGAGACCCCCAATCACCGGGATATTAATAAATTAGGGATTGAGCCAGACTTGGAGGTGCCTTTAGAAGCAATTACTATTAGCCAAGTGGGGACAGAAGCAGATAGTCAGTATCAGGAAGCAATCAATTTGTTAACATCTGATCCTTTTCTAGCTAAGGCAAGTTAGATTATCTGTAGATCAGGGCGTCAGAGCCTCAGGGCCTCAGATATATAACGCTTCTGGGTTTTCAAACTTCGCCCTTACGTCTGATAAACCCTCGTAAGCTTGGTCAATCACGCCTTTGCCTCGCAAAAAACCAGTATTGGCACCAGGACAGATAAATTGAAGAGTCTCTGGGGTAAAACGCTCAAGCAAAGATTGCACATTCCGAATCTGTCTCGGCCAATGAAATGTTTTCGGGGTTCGCAGGGGCAACAGTTCTCCCTGTTTACTAGGAAGCAAATGACGCCCAGAAAATAGCACACCCCCTGCACCAGTGTAGTAAAGACAAGAAGAACCAGGAGAGTGACCAGGAGTCCAAATGACGTAGCAGTAGGGATTTATAGTCAACTCCTGGTGAAATGTAACTACCTCCAATCCCGGCAGTAAGTAAGCCTCTTGTTCTTGAATCAGGACTTGGCACCCCATACTCTCCTGAATTTCCTTTGCTTTACCAATACCACCCCGATGGGTAATAAACAGTAATGAGACTCCCCCTTGCTCACGCAAAAATTGTTGGTTAGTCTCATTCCAGGCAGGACAATCAATCAATAGGTTGAAGGAATTTCCTACAATAATATAAGCCGTACCACCTAACGTATCTCGATTGGGTGGAAAAGCAAAAATGGTATCTAGAACAAGGCGTGGTGGCTTGGATGCAGCAGGTTGCTGATTAGACGATGCGCTTGGCGTAAGAGAAAAATCGCCTTTTGCTGGAGGATCGGGTTGCACAATGCTTGTAGTTTAATTGTAGTTTTTAGTAGACGGTGTGATCTTTCATCATGGAACTCTGGCTACTCCCATTTACATTTATTTTACTCGCTGTGATTACCTACTTCGTTATCCAGCGCACCGTTGCCAGCCTCACCCGGACACCAGTATGGTTACTGTGGCTGGTAATGATGACTCCACCACTAGTCTGGATTGGTTGGACTCTGTTCAATGGTAAGAACACACCAATACCACCAGCCCTATTGCTCGGTCCATTTGTGATTTGCTTGCCGTTGTACTGGCTGCTGATTCAGTGGGGACGCCCAGCTCCCAATTCAACCATGACCAAAGACAATCCGACTAAAACAAGTACCTCAGACCCGGTCGCCAAAATTGCATCGGCAACTGAAAAGTCAAGCCTTCGTCCCATTACTAAAGAAGAAGAAAAAGACCTCAGAAATTGTTTTCCCTGGGGAATCTACTATCTCCAGAATATTGAGTACCGACCTCAAGTAGTGTTGTGTCGCGGCAAACTGCGCACTAACCCAGAGCAAGCCTACCGTACCGTGCGGTCAAATATAGAAGCCGAGTTTGGCGATCGCTTCTTCGTAGTCTTTCAAGAAAGCTTTAGCGGCAAACCCTTTTTTGCTCTAGTGCCCAATACCAAAAAATCAACCAAACCTTACAGGGGGTCTGAATCATTAACGCGACCTGGTTTAGCATTGGGGCTGATGGTGATTACTTTGTTTACCACCACCTGGATGGGCACTCAGATAACTGGGGTGTCGGAAAATCCCCTGACTGACCCAGCAGTTTTACTGCAAGGACTGCCCTATGCCCTGGCCTTAATGGCAATTCTCAGCATTCATGAACTCGGTCATTATTTCGCCGCAATGGTTTACAAGGTGCGTACAACTCTGCCTTACTTTATCCCCATACCCTTTTTATTCTTGGGAACATTGGGAGCATTTATTCATATACGCTCTCCTGTTCCTAACCGTAAAGCCTTATTTGATATAGGCATTGCTGGTCCACTAGTCGGTTTAGTGGTTACCCTACCAATCCTAATGTGGGGATTAGCCCATTCCACTGTAGTGCCTTTGTCTGACTCTTCAGGAATCTTGAACCTAGAATCCCTCGATCCCCGATTTTCCCTTTTGCTAAGCTTACTAAGTAAATGGGCATTGGGCAGTGAATTTGTCTCCAACACAGCCATTAACCTTCATCCTGTGGCAGTCGCTGGTTATGTCGGTTTAGTTGTTACTGCTTTCAATTTAATGCCAGTCGGACAACTGGATGGTGGACATATCGTCCATGCGATGTTGGGTCAAAGAACTGGTATGACCATTGGTCAGATTACCCGGCTGTTAATGATGCTCCTAGTATTTATCCAGCCAGAATTACTCCTGTGGGGAATTATTCTTTTATTCATGCCAGTGGCAGATGAACCAGCCCTTAATGATGTTTCAGAACTTGACAACTGGCGAGATTTGTGCGGAATTATAGCCTTGTTGATTTTAGTCACTATTATTTTGCCAGTACCAGGAACAATCACTAAATTGTTAACTATTTAGTCAGATCGTGTCCCGTTAAAATTTAAAATTGAGGAGTGATAATTGAGAATATAAAATTGTTAATTGTGAATTGGTTGATATTAAAAGTTAACAATTAAAAGTTAACAATTAATAATTAACAATTGAATAAAGTGGTTGTCATAGAAATGAGGTACACAGGATTTTTTTCCTGTTCTCTTTTCCCTACTCCCTACTCCCTACTCCCTACTCCCTACTCCCTACTCCCTACTCCCTATTCCCTGTTCCCTATTCCCTGTTCCCTTTGCTATATAATGACTAATGACAAACAACAAGTAAATGTTATCGGTGGTGGATTAGCGGGTACAGAAGCCGCTTGGCAAATTGCTCAGGCTGGAGTACCAGTGGTGTTGCACGAAATGCGACCAGTGCGACTATCCCCGGCTCATCATACGGTCGAATTGGCAGAACTAGTATGTAGTAATTCCTTTGGTGCTAAGTCAAGCGATCGCGCTGCGGGTTTGTTGCACGAAGAATTGAGACGCCTTGGTTCAATTATTATTGGCAAAGCTGATCAACATGCTGTTCCAGCTGGGGGTGCCTTAGCTGTAGACCGAGCAGTATTTAGTCGGGAATTGACGGAAACCTTAGCTAGTCATCCCCTGATCGAGTTGCAGCGGGAGGAAGTTCCGCAAATTACTACCACAGGGGTGGTGGTACTTACAACCGGTCCGTTGACTAGTCCTGCTTTAGCCGAAGACCTGCAACAGTTCACTGGTTTAGAATACTTTAGTTTTTTTGATGCCGCATCACCGATTGTAGTGGGGGAATCCATCAATCGTGATATTGCCTTTATGGCATCCCGGTATGACAAAGGAGAAGCTGCTTATCTTAATTGTCCCATGAATCGGGAACAGTATCGTCACTTCTGGGAAGAACTGTGTGCAGCTCAAAAGGCAGAATTGAAAGACTTTGAGCAAGAAACTGCTAAATTTTTTGAAGGGTGCCTACCGATTGAGGAGATGGCTCGTCGGGGGGAAGATACTATGCGTTACGGTCCTCTGAAGCCAGTGGGACTGTTTGATGCCCGTAAGGGAGACTTCCGCGCCCCAGAAAATCAGCACCAGCGTCCTTATGCTGTGGTACAGCTGCGACAGGAAGATAAAGCAGGTCAGCTGTGGAATATGGTGGGATTCCAAACCAATTTGCGCTGGGGTGAGCAGAAACGGGTATTTCGACTGATTCCGGGTTTGGAAGAAGCAGAGTTTGTGCGCATGGGAGTGATGCATCGGAACACGTTTCTCAATGCTCCTGAGTTATTGCAACCAACCCTACAGTTCAAAAAACGGTCTACTTTGTTGGCAGCTGGTCAATTGGTAGGAACAGAAAGTTATACAGCAGCAGCTGCGGGAGGGTGGCTGGCTGGTACCAATGCGGCGCGACTGGTATTGGGATTGGAACTGGTAACGATGCCACCCACTACGATGATGGGAGCCTTGTTTGACTTTATCAGTTCCGCATCACCTAAGCATTTTCAGCCTATGCCACCAAATTTTGGCATTTTACCCGAATTGCCAGTGCGGATTAAGAATAAGCGAGAACGGTATGGAGCATATCGCGATCGCGCTTTGGCAGATCTTGATGGTTGGTTGAGTAGGCTGCGCGTATCAGCAGCATAAAAACTCTTATATTCCAACAACATAACTTTGACTTATTCTGACTCGAAGCTCCTGAATTAAGATTACTAAATTTTAGAGCTTTTAAGTGAAGGTGCAAGATATTAGAATGGGTAATGGCTTGGAAGTAATCATAGTTACCCATTTACCATTACCCAATTTTTACAAGACTGATGTTCCCGGATCTAATATCAGTATCATTCAATTGATATTTACCAATTAAGTGCGGGATAGCTCAGGTGAAATACCTGTTTTATTAGGATCCAACTCTTGTTCCTGAACTAAACTATCTTTTTTTCTAGAACTCTTCTCCAGATTAGCAATCGGGGCAACAATTGGCCAAAAAATGCTTGCTATCGTCAACACTATCCAAGAAGAGCGGATTTGATCAGGAGATAAATTAGTGTCTTTCTGGAACGCTTGAAACCAGATCGAGAAAAAGTAGAGAGCGCCAGAAACGTAAAATCCTGCTAGTACCGTCATAACGAAATTCAATCCTAATATTGCTTTAATTACAAGTTTTCAGGTCTGATTGACTGAAAAGGCGAGATGATATCAAGTCCGGTTAATTACTGGTTTGTTAACTATTCCTAGGTGGGCTTGACCCATTAAGAATTAAATTCGCTCAAAGCGCCTTCGGGTCGCACCTCTGGATGTTTGGTAATGGTAAATAGGGAATCGTCAACTACTAATTTCCAATTACGAATTACCAATTACCCGATCAGGGATATAATCATTATTTGACCGGATTTGAAATTATCTGCCTTGGTCGTCATCTCCCAAAAAACGATAAAAAACGCTATATATACTGTACTTCACGGCATTGAAACCCGCTGTATACTTGATTTCCCTTACTTAAATAGACTAGAGGGCTGAGGTTTGCGCTGAGGTTGTTGCTAGGGTTTGTGGTGTTTACTTTGGTGTATGATTCCCCAGCTCAAATACCTTAGATACCTACATAGTACAGACCAGTCCCCATAATGACAACACTAATCGTTTCCCTTCAGTCTTCACTATCGGCCAGTGGTAGTAGATAATATCCAAGGAGTGTTTGACTTTCGTCAGCATAAATTGATTTACAACCGTTGACAGCTGTATTCGGGAATTTTTTCGATGATTGTTCACAATACTGAGATACTCTGTGGTTAAGGAAATTCGGCAGAGGGGAACCTATACCAAAAACCTCAACGCTTTTGGTAGGGTTAGGGATTGGTATGGCTTACACGGAATAGGGAGAGTTTGTCTAGGCTGTGTGCTTTGGCTGCTAATCGTCACAATTCCAGCAAGTACTGCGCCCTCAACCAACCCAGAAGCAATCAACCCAGGAGCAGTTAACCCAGGAGCAGTAGATACCCTGGAACAGATACAGAAACATATTGAGCAGCAACGGTCTACTATTATTAAGGAAAGCGATCGCATATCCAATGTCGAGCAATCTGCCCAGAAGAAGCTGGGTGTGATTGAGCTTAATCTCAAGTCTACTGATACGGCTAACCAGGATTACAATGGGCAAATCCAACTCGCTAACCAGCGTCTAGACCAGTTGCAGGAGGATTTAGCAATTGCCGAGAGCAGCTATTACCAAAAGCGGGCTGCAATCATTGCTCGACTGCGTTTTCTACAGCGCCAGCCCACGGCTGAAGTTGGGTCGAATATCCTGCTCAAGAGTCAAGATATCAACGAATTTCTGGCTCAACGCCGCCGATTGAAGTTAGTCTATCAAACAGACCAGCAAATCTTAACTAGTTTAAAAGCTGAAGCCGACAGCATTAACCAACGCAAAACCGAGATAGAGGCTCAGAAAAACCGAGTTTCCCTACTTAAACAGCAACTCCTAGCCAAAAAGAAGCAGTTTGAAGCCCAGCTGAAGACACAGCAACAACTGATTGAGCGACTTAACTCTAACCGAGAAGCTTTAGAAGCATCCCAAGCGCAGTTAGCAGAAGATTCTAAAAATCTTGTGATCTTGATTCAACGAGAGATTGCCCGTCAAAACAAGATTGCGGCAGCTAGGAAGGCAAGGCTTCGCAAAACGGTTATTTTTAATACTGGTCAGCTGCTTTATCCCAGTAATGGCTCCATTACCAGCAGTTTTGGTTGGCGACGTCACCCCATTCTAGGCACATCTCGCTTCCATTCTGGGATTGACTTTGGGGCTAGTTATGGCAGTACTATTCGAGCAGCAGATAGCGGTACAGTAATTTTTGCCGGTTGGTATGGTGGTTATGGCAATACAGTAATTATTGACCATGGCGACAGTATTGCTACCCTATATGGTCATGCCAGTAGACTGTTGGTGAGTAAGGGAGAATCGGTCAAACGAGGAAATGCGATCGCAACCGTTGGGTCTACGGGTTTCTCTACCGGTCCCCACCTCCATTTTGAGGTTCGTAAGAACGGTGAACCTGTCGATCCGACCAGTTATCTGTAGCTGATGGCACTTGCTAGGACAGATTTCAAACAGTTTACACTTTTCCGTGCTCAAGTGGTGTATAATAAATAATTGCAATAGTGTGCTATTATCAAAGCTAATCAAATAGATTAACGCTTGATATATTCACTCAAGCATAAGGGCGCGTAGCTCAGTGGATAGAGCACCAGATTCCGGTTCTGGGTGTCGGGGGTTCAAATCCCTCCGTGCTCGTTTCGATAAGTTGATCTAGCAATCCTACTTGTATTCTATGAAGGGATAGCTCTGGCGTTAAGCACGACCAGAGGTTAACTGCCGTGAAAGTTGTAGATTTACTTATTATTATTCAGTTAAAAAATAACAATTAACAATTAACAATTAACAAAATTCCCCTAACCATAATAGACATCTCCAGAAACTCGGTTTTGACCCAGGCAGTGCAAGGGTTTGAGGTTAATTTTTGGAGATGTCTAATAAGATTTTGATTAACTGAACTTCCCATCACTGTCTATCCCAGAGCCAATCATGACCCTTCCAGACTTAGTGACGTGGCTAAAACAACGAACTGCTCTGAGTATTTTGACTCAGGAGGTGTTACAGAATCTAGCACCTAAGCTGGAAGAGCGGATATGCGGTGCAAACCAAACCTTAGTGCTAGCCAACACCCCTGCCGTAGGATTATATATTCTCCGCTCAGGTGCAACATTTAACCTGTACAAACCTACTTACAAGCAGATAGGACGATGGTATAGCATTAGTTTTAACTAATGGTTGTTGCCGACAAAGCAATGCCAAAGACAAAGCGCTAATTTTCTTGATGGAGGCTCTCGGCCTACTCTTAAACCGCACTGTAACTTCACTCAGTCCATTATTTTACGTCGCTTAACTTACGACCAGCTGCCTTCGCTTTTAGTTCTTCGTTGGGCGGTAGTGTTCGCTTGTTAAACAAGTTACTGACTGATTTCATTGTAAGAGCATGAATAGTGTTTGACAAGGTTTAGGGCAGAAAATTCGTGTTTTTGTTGGACCTCTTGCACAGTCAAGGAACCAATAGGAGAGTCATCGATAAAAACAGACACTTGTTCCGACAGTTTGTAATCTTGAAATTGCTGATAGGTTGGCGTTGTATATATATCAATAGGTTGGGTATAAACTTCGAGTTGCTTGTCGATCAGATTGACAATCCAATAAACTGAAATACCTGCACGAGCATAGATGCGTTTCTTCAACGTTCGGTCTCGTTCTAGGGTGGAGTCGGCAATTTCAACCACTAAAGCTAAGTCTGACGCACCAGGATGGCGGTCAAGATAATCGCGAGTATCGCCTTTAACAATCACGATATCCGGTTCTGGCTCACTATTGTCTAAAGTAATTGGTTCTTGTGCATCTACGTACCATCCGTTTGGAATAATCGCTTCCAGTGCATTCCGAGTTAGTTTAGTAGAGGCACGATGTGGTGGATTTTTCGGCATTTTAGGAATGAGCCACCCTTCCAGCAGTTCCACTGGGTCATCTTCGCCCAGGATACCCCAGCGAATCATCTGGTGGTATTGTTCAACCTTAAAGCGCCAGACCGGTTCCGTTGGTACCGCTAAAGGCTGTTCAAAGTTTTTTCCCCTCGATTGAGTAGAGACAGACACAAGGTTACCACTTCTTGTTTTTGCCTTTTATCGTAGCATTGCAAAACCTAAGAGATTGCCCCAAATCTTAATTGGGTGAGGAACTTTCGTTCTGGGTTAATGGCAGTAGGGAGTAGGGATTGCTAAAATTGAATGTACCTCATAAATATGATCAACGCTATTTTTTTAAATCAGTATATGTAAGCATTCAGCCGTCAGCTATCAGCTATCAGCTAGCAGCTATCAGCTAGCAGCTAGCAGGCGCTTTAACTGAACGGAGTCGGATGAGTAAAACGAGCAGAGATTTTCAACCAACCGTACCAGCCCGTAAGCTTGTTTACTACCTCCCGTTGATTAGCTGACGGCTGACGGCTGATAGCTGAATACTTACCAGTATATACTAAAGCCACTGACACCAGATAAATGATCTCGGGGTCCCTATAAAAATGCCACAACTCAAAACTAAAACTCTACTTACCCTGGAAGAATTTCTGGCAATGCCTTCGACCGATGTAACCTATGAATTAGTTGAGGGGCTTCCAGTACCGAAAATGTCTCCTAAACGTTTTCATGCTAGGGTAACTGGTGCTTTATATACACTTTTGGATCAGTGGTGTCAGGAAAAGGGTGAAGTCAATCCAGAGTGGGCAATAGCCTTGCAACGTCACGGTCAAAACTGGGTACCTGTGCCTGATTTAACCTACATTTCTGTTCAGCGTCTGCCCTCAGAAGTTATAGAAGATGAGGCTTGTCCAGTACCTCCAGAGTTAGCCATTGAAATTATCTCACCGGGACAAACTTTTGGCCAATTAGCCGAGAAAGCAACGGATTATTTAGAAGCGGGAGTATTACGAGTTTGGGTTGTTGATCCTCAGGCGAGAAGTATCACAATTTTTTATCCAGATGCGCCACCACGGACTTATACCAAAGCTGCGCTGATCACTGATTCGCTTTTTGAAGGATTGGAACTTACTCCGGAGCAAGTGTTTGGGAAAGCGAGGTTACCTAAGAAGGGTTAATTAGTCAAAATCAATAAAAGTTATGTTGTTGAAATAACCAAAATTATAAGAATAGTTTAACAAAAAAAATACCTAAAAATTATTAGTGATGTTCCCTATTCCCTGTTCTCTGTTCCCTGTTTCCTATTTCCTCTTAAACACTTATGGAGCAATTGTTAATTGCCAATTAGGAATTGACAATTAACAACCTAAAATCAAACTACCCGATAGAGAAAACTTAGAGTTGCCCAAGTATTGACATCCAAGGCGTAGGAATCAGCACCTATACTGAGGGAAGAATCTAGGGAATTTGCACTAGCATTGTGTATGTCTTGCAGCACCGCCTGGGCTACGTCCAAGGGGTTAAACAAATCATCAATTGGTGCTCCGATTCCGCGACGAGATGGCACAGCGTCGAGAGCTGTAGCGGCCTGAGTGAAGGGGGAGCGACTGCAAATCAGTTGCATTTCCACCAGTCCACTAGGACCTGAGACAATCCCACCAACAGAAGCTACAGCTGATGGCAGGGTTAGAGTTTCCCCAGGAGCAATTACGGCATTTGTGATAAATGCAGAGTTTTCTGAAGTCTGTGATGTTTCCAAAAATGGCAGTTCATATAGTGCGATCGCATTGCCATTGGTATTAAAGCCTAATAGCAAGAAATAGATCGGTTGGTCACCGTAGTTTTCGATCTGATAATGGAGACGACTCCCAATCGGCAAGATCGGAACACCTGCTCCTGCCACAGTTTCCGTCAACTCACCCTGAGATTTAGCTTCCCCCTCACCTACGAAACCTACCCGTGAGGAGGAAGCCGTCCGTAATGTTTCGAGTTGCATCACTACCTTTTGCTCTGGTTCAACCATGTCCAGGGATACCCGAATACCTAGACCGGAAGACCCATCATTTGCGGTTAGACGCAGCAATTTTGCGGCCAGCAAGGTGTTCAGTTTACCAGCCAATCCCATAGCTGCTGACTTCACGGCTACCCCAGCTTCTCCAACTCCATTGGGTATGGGTTCACCGTCTAGATAGAAGATTCCATAACCCCCTCCTCCACCATTTGTGGAAGAGAGTGCTTTCCCAAACAAATAATCAGCCGGTTGTTCCCCTGCTTGCACTACCGATGCAGCAGAGATACCAGAAAAGGCACTGGTAGCATCTACTCGCTCAATTCGTTCTAGGTTCCCATCCAGAGCTACCGTTAGACCAATATTACGGGGTAACACCCGGACAGCTTCTTGCACCAGCTGCCCAACTTGTAGCTGATTGTTATTATCAGTAGTACCACCAATAAATTTTGCCTTAGCAGTCAGACCATCTTGAGACGTTATTTGTAGTTGGGAGACTCCCGATTTAGCACCGACTAATTCCAATACAGACAATACAGAGTTGTTGCTATAGTAATCCACAACTGTTGCTGGTAATCCTGCTAACCACAACTGTGCAGTTTGACCATTATCTTCCACGGCAGTGACCACACCATCCGCTCCCATGCTAGGGTCAGCAGGGAGATAATAGGTAGGTATTGGCTCAAGACTACTTTGACCTCCTAGCTTTGGCTGTTGCTGTGTACCTGTCAGTTGATTAACCATCACACCAGCGTGAGTCAGGCTCACCTGACTTGTCGTTGTTGGTATTGCCTGCCACAGATACTGAGTAAGACCATAGCTAAATAAGCCAGCACTGAAACTATTCCATTTAGCCTCCATTGCTATTTGATTTGGTTCAGCAGCCGTGAGCACCATACCTGCCATCGGATTCATCGATCCAGGAACAACCGAGACGGATTGCCGGTTTACAATCCCTTTCCCAGAATCCTGTATCCGCCGCCGCAGTTCCTCTTGAAAAGCCAGTTCGTCCCGACTAGCCTCTCGGGCTGGTCGGTTAGTACTAGAGCGTACCTTAATATTTCCTTGGAGGAGGCTATCAGCTACCGTGTGGCTAGTATCGAGTACTGTAGTGACTTGGTCAGTGAAGAGCGATCGCAATAGCAAAACTAGCGTTTCTTCCAGTAAATCGTTGGCTACCTTAGGATTTTTTTTGGTAAGGCTCCCATCTACTGGAACCAAGCTATTTTGAAGTGCAACAGACCTATCGGTTTGATATCCTGGAGATAGCTTAACCTGGCTACCGAAGCCACTGAAGTGGAAGACTACCACATCACCCGCTTTCGCTTGCTCCGTCAGATGTTCAATAAAAGCCGTTTCAATATTTTCGCGAGTCGCTTGGTCATCGTTAAGTATAAGTATATCCTTCGGGTTGAAGCCAAACCGATGAATCAATAGTTCTTGTTGTAGTTCTACATCAGTAACACAGCCATCCAATAGTGTGCTACGAGGATACTTGTTGATACCCACTAGTAGGGCTAACTTTCGCCCAAGGGGTTGTGCTAATACTTGGAAGTAACGGTCTATTCCAGGAACAGCTAAACCACTATTCCCTAGGAGGGATAGTAATGTTTCACTTACTCCTAATGTTGCCAATCCCAAACTAGCTTTTTGCAGAAAAGTCCGGCGATTAAGTCCCATATCCGCGCTTCAGCTTTCAGATTTCAGCTATCAGCCTACCAGGATTGGGGCTCCCACGGCCACAAGCTGTGGGATTTCCAGTTCAGCTAGTTCACTAGTTCACTAGTTAAAGCTTGAACGCGACGCGCGTGCCATATGGCCAAGGTTAGACGGTTGAAGGTTGAAGGTTATTTGGTTTAAGGTTACAGGTTACAGGTTATTTGGTTTAAGGTTACAGGTTACAGGTTATTTGGTTTAAGGTTACAGGTTACAGGTTATTTGGTTTAAGGTTACAGGTTACAGGTTATTTGGTTACAGGTTTGGAATATAACCGCCTAACCAAATAACCAAATAACCGCGTCACCGGCAACCTTCAACGGTTTAACCTCCAACCTTCAACCTTCAACGGTCTAACCTTCAACCTTCAACGGTCTAACCTCCAACCTTCAACGGTCTAACCTTCAACGGTCTAACCTTCAACCTCCAACCTTCAACTTTCAAGCTTCAACGGTCTAACCTTCAACGGTCTAACCTTCAACCTTCAACCTTCAACCTTCAACCTTCAACCAAATAACCTCCAACCTTCAACCTTCAACGGTCTAACCTTCAACCTTCAACTCGTCTCGTGCATTGCCTTAGCTAGTTCTGCTGCCACTTCAGGTCGGGAAAATTCCGGTGGTGGTAACTCTCCCTGACGTAGCATTTTCCGTACCTTAGTACCGGATAAATGAATCCTCTGCTCTGGTGTACTTGGACTCGTCTTTGCGGTAGCCATACCCTGGGTGCGAGTGCAGTAGAAAGCGTGCTCAAACTTCATCGGCATGATCCCCAACTCACCTGGCTCAAACTCACCAAAAATGTGTTGGGCATCATAGGTACCGTAATAGTCTCCCACACCAGCGTGATCCCGTCCTACAATGAAATGGGTACAGCCATAATTCTTCCGTACCAAAGCATGGAAAATGGCTTCTCTTGGGCCAGCATAACGCATGGCAGCAGGGTTAATTGCCAGAATCACTCGGTTATTGGGAAAATAATTCTCCAACATGATTTCATAGCAACGCATGCGCACATCGGCTGGGATGTCGTCGCTTTTAGTAGCACCCACTAAGGGATGAAGGAGTAGACCGTCTACAGTTTCTAGAGCGCACTTGATGATATATTCATGAGCCCGATGAATGGGATTACGGGTTTGGAAACCTACCACTGTTTTCCAACCCCGTTCCGAGAACATGGCTCTCGATTTTTCTGGATCGATTTGGTAGGGGGGAAACTGGGGATGGGGTAACCGTTCCAGTAACCATACCGAACCAGCTAAATTAATCTCTCCCTGGTCATACACGACTTTCACACCAGGATGCTTGTCTTCATCAGTGCGGTAAACTTGCACTGCTTCATGGGTTTTGTCGTAAGGATATTTTTCCGTCAGTTCTAATACACCAATAAACTGACCACTGGTATCATCCAAACGGACTAACCCCCCCTCTTGCAGAGGAGCAGCTACTTCAGAGGTAACCGAGAGGGTGATTGGAACTGACCACGGTAGGTTATTGGCGAGACGCATCCGGTCTACCACTGATTGGTAGTCTTCTTTCGTCATGAAGCCAGTCAGAGGACTAAAGCCACCGATAGCAATCATTTCAAGGTCGCTGACAGCCCGTTTATCTAATGTGACTCTGGGCAGAAATTCAGCTTTCTCCAAAAATTCCTGCCGTTGTTCGGGTGTAGCGATACGGTTGACCAGTTGACCACCGTGAGCTGGGATAGTTTGTGAAGGATGGCTTAACACCGGGCTTTGCATACTCTAGGAATAATAATTAGATTCTACAATTGTCTCAAGAATTGTCTCAAGATATGACTCCCACTCCAAATTGTGTAGGTGTGCTTCTTGAGTTCAGATTTCTATAAAGATTCTGCTTCAAGTACTAGAAATATAATTTAACTCTTCCAGCTTTTTGATAACTTTGTCCACACTTTCTGATAATTCTTCTTGGTCAGTACGACATTCCACTTCCGGATTTAATGGGTGCTCGTAGGGGTCATCAATACCAGTAAAATTCTTAATTTCTCCATCACGAGCTCGTTTGTAAAGTCCTTTGACATCTCGGCCTTCGCAAACGTTTAGGGGAGCATTAACATAAACTTCTACAAAGTCACCAATCCGTTGCTTGACCTCCTCTCGAATTTCGCGGTAAGGGGATATCGCTGATACCAATACAATAACTCCATTGCGGGTTAAAAGATGGGCAACAAAGCCAATGCGGCGAATGTTTGTATCCCGGTCTTCTTTACTGAATCCGAGTCCTTTGGTTAAGTTCTGACGGACGATATCCCCATCCAAGACTTCCAGCTTGCATCCTTGGGCGTTTAGTTTTTCTTCTAATGCCTTAGTAATAGTGGTCTTTCCAGCACCACTAAGACCAGTTAACCATACTGTAACACCACGATGTTCCATGAACTCTATTTACCTCCTAGATTTTTGGTTGACATGACTTGGATTTGGTGTGGATAGGGTATTGGTATTTCAGCTGAACACCAAACTCAACCTCGTAAGTCCTATGGCCTTTAGTCTCGGCTCATTTATAACAAATGCTTCCCTTCGGTGGGATGCTCTTGAGAGACCCCAGCTTCAGGTAGTAGAACGAGTCGGATTGCCCTCGAATTATTTTCTGTCACATCCCCCCTATAGTGGCTTACCCTGATGCCAACCAAGTTAATGGGGATTTTTGCCCTTTTTCAAGGCTCACCTTATCACGGTTCCTGAACCAGATTAACCCATCTGCCCTAAGTATTGCTGATAACCTAACTCATCAAGCAATGCTTGCTTTTCCATCACTGATTCCGCTAAATTCTGGCGATACTGCTGCACTCTCTCTAGTAATTCCGGCTGATGAGTGCCCAAAATCTGCACTGCTAACAATCCTGCATTCTTGGAATTACCAATTGCTACAGTAGCGACGGGAATTCCCCCAGGCATTTGAACAATGGAGTATAGGGAATCAATACCCTTCATTTGACGACTAGACACTGGGACCCCAATCACAGGCAAGGGTGTTAGAGCCGCTACCATCCCAGGCAGATGAGCTGCCCCCCCAGCTCCAGCGATAATAACTTTGAGTCCACGCTTGTGAGCATCTTGGGCATAATTTACCATCCGTTCAGGGGTGCGGTGGGCGGAGACAATCGCTACTTCCCAAGGAACACCGAAGTCTTCACATACTGCGATCGCATTTTGCATGGTGGGCAAATCGGAATCGCTGCCCATAATAATCCCAATTAACGGTTGGTTATTGGTCATGAATCATGTTTGATGGTATATGATTAGACTTCGCCACATTCCCTAATGACTCTAGATATTATCAATGCTCGTGTCCCTAGTTACCAAGGTTTACAGAATATTCATATTAATGATCATGGAATTATTGACGCGATCGCACCGAAGCTAGAAACTCTTCCTAAGCTAGATACTCTTCCTAACCCGGCTATCCTTGACGTTGCTGGGGATTGGGTCTCCCTAGGGGGTGTGGATTTGCAGATTAATGGGGGGCTAGGCTTAGCCTTCACCGATGTCGATTTTCACCACATCCCTTTACTCCAGGAGATTTGTCAATTCCTTTGGCATCAGGGTGTGGATCAGTTTTTACCCACTCTGGTCACTACCTCGGTCGAGAAGATTCAGCGTACGCTTTCTGTCTTTGCTGAATTTATCCCTTCCCAACCTTACCAGACCCCAAGCGCCCGCATCTTGGGTGTCCATCTAGAAGGGCCTTTTCTCAATCCCCAAAAACGGGGGGCTCATCCTCTTGAGTATCTATTACCACTTAATCTTGAAAATGTCAAGGAAGTTTTGGGAGACTATGGTGATCTGGTCAAGATTATTACAATAGCGCCAGAGTTAGAGAGCATTGGTGAGGTGATTCCGTATTTGCGATCGCGCAACATAATTGTTAGTCTCGGTCACTCCCAAGCCACAGCAGAGCAAGCCCAAAGAGCTTTTGAAGATGGGGCATCCATGGTAACCCATGCCTTTAATGCCATGCCAGGACTCCATCACCGCAAACCAGGATTACTGGGAGCTGCCCTAGTTACTCCCGGTGTCCAGTGTGGACTAATTGCCGATGGTCAGCACGTTTGTTCCACCATGATCCAATTGCTGCTCCGTGCTGGGGGTTATCAACAAGGGATTTTTCTAGTTAGCGATGCCCTAGCACCAATGGGATTACCCGATGGCGTCTATCCCTGGGACACCCGCAAGATAGAGGTCAAAAACGGAACAGCACAGCTAGCAGATGGGACATTATCTGGGACAACCTTGCCCTTATTGGTGGGAGTAGAGAATTTAGTCCAGTGGGGGATTTGTAGCGTTGAGAATGGCATTGCCCTCGCAACGGTTTCCCCTCGCCAAGCCATCGGTTTACCAAGCCTCACCATTGGTCAACCAGCTCAGTTATTACGCTGGCATCTGGATGAGGAAACATCAAAGCTGAATTGGCAGCGTTTGTAGTCTCACTCTTCCGACTGCCGACTGCCGACTGCCGATTCCCTCGGTGCGCTTTCCAATGGGCGAGTAAATCGCCCTTGGGTCGCACCGCTCCCGACTCCCGACTCCCGACTCCCTACAGGTAAATTAATAAAACTTAAACAATCAAGTCAACGGAGAAGCCTAATTGAGTAGTACGCTGTAGAACTAGAGCGTAAGGTAAATTTTTTTATGGCAGAACTAAAACGTGGTGCAAAAGTTCGGATTAAAAGAAAAGAATCCTACTGGTATAACGATGTGGGAACTGTGGCTAGTGTAGACAAAAGTGGTATCAAATACCCAGTGATTGTCCGCTTTGATAAGGTCAACTACGCTGGCTATAGTGGTAGCCCCTCTGGGGTGAACACCAATAACTTTGCACCCACTGAACTGGAAGTAGTTGGTTAACCTAGCCAGACTCAGGAATTTGAGTTCCTGGTGTCTGTAGAGTGCTAAGTTAACACGGTAGCACTCACCATTGATCAACTAAAGCACTAAATCGTGCCGGAACTACCAGAAGTTGAAACAATTCGCCTGGGTCTAAATCAAGTGACCACAGGCCAGGAAATCCAGGGTGGAGAGGTGTTACTATCGCGCACCATCGCCCACCCTATTTCTCCGAAAGATTTTTTAGCCCAACTCAAAACTGTCACCATTAGTGATTGGCATCGACGGGGCAAATACCTACTCGCTAAACTAACCAAGTCAGATACTGATCAAGCCGGTTGGTTAGGTGTTCACCTCCGGATGACTGGTCAACTGCTATGGCTAAGTCAAGACCAGCCTCAGCCAAAACACACGCGAGTGCGATTATTTTTCCCAAACAACCAGGAGTTAAGGTTTATCGACCAGCGCACTTTTGGTCGAATGTGGTGGATTCCGCCATCCCATTTACCAGAAACCATTATCACTGGTCTAAAGCAACTCGGACCAGAACCGTTTTCCCAGGAATTTTCTACAGATTACCTAGTCAGTAAGCTACATCACCGCCAGCGTGCGATTAAAACAGCCTTGCTCGATCAGTCCCTGGTAGCAGGAATAGGTAATATCTATGCCGATGAAGCATTATTCTTGAGTGGTATTCGACCAGAAACCCTTTGTAAAGATTTGGGGTTAGAGCAGATCGAAAAGCTGAGCATCTCGATTATCCAAGTATTGCAAAAAGCGATTGAGTCTGGTGGTACCACCTTTAGTGATTTTATCAACGTCCAGGGAGTCAATGGCAACTATAAAGGGATTGCCTGGGTTTATGGTCGCACCGGAGAACCCTGTCGTATCTGTAGCAACCCCATCCAGCGAACCAAGTTAGTCGGTCGCTCAACTCACTTTTGTCCGAACTGTCAGCGTTGATCAGAACAGCTATCGGGCTGGTTATTGGGCGTTGCTTAATAATGGAATGATTTGAATAGTTTTGTGGAATGGGCATCTGGTTGTGGAATGGGCATCTGGTTGTGGAATGGGCATCTGGTTGTGGAATGGGCATCTTGCCCGTTACCAATATTTCCGGGCAGGCAGGATGCCCACCCCACTTCTATTCATTACTTTAATTGAGCAACGCCGTCTGACAAACATGCCGAATGTGGGTTCTATCAATCCGATATTGACATCTCAAAGCCACAATGGTAGAATTAGCTTGGTTTTGGAGGATACAGCATGCCCTGCTGACATAAATTGTAGGAGACCTTGATACCTTCCTCCTCTATCTTTAACAAAGGGAAATAACCAAAATGAAAAATGTGAGTCGTTTTTTGGTTGTAACGCTATTTGTTGCGAGCTTGTCACTAATTTCAAACCCTAGCTCTGCATTAGCAAACACCCGACAATCTACCGATGACATCGTCTGGCAACGGCGAGATGGACAAGTTCATTACTGGGCGATGAGTAACGGTCAACGAACCGGAGGTATCAATATTGGCACTCCTGTTAGTGCTGAATGGAGCCTGAAAGGGGTTGGTGATGTCAACGGTGACGGTACGGATGACATCGTCTGGCAACGGCGAGATGGACAAGTTCATTACTGGGCGATGAGTAACGGTCAACGAACCGGAGGTATCAATATTGGCACTCCTGTTAGTGCTGAATGGAGCCTGAAAGGGGTTGGTGATGTAGGTTAATGACTTAGCTGCCTGTACTCACTCCGCTGATGGGGTGACAAGCAGCATGATTAGCCTTACTGGGTGTGGGGTGACCGGATGTGGGCGAACGGTAAACTAGAAGAGCTATGGCACGTTAATACCCACATTCCGCACCCCCCAGTGTTACCAAGACTAATTGATAATAATAGTCATTTGCCATGAGCCACTAATTAGTACTTTTGTACTAATTAGTGGCTCATGGGGTTTGATATATTTCGTGGTAAAAATAAAGACACAAAGCTGACTTGTGGTGGTGAGCAGAAATGACTCAAATCAATCCAGAAATTCAAGGGTAAAATCTCGATTACCGACAACTGCGGCGAAGTGTAATCAAATTTGGATACAATAGAAGAGGAAAGACAAAAAAGATTTTATGGCTGGGAAAATTAAAAAGGGAGTATTGGTTCGGGCTATCCAAGCCCAGTTAGAAGGTAGCCTGGAAGCCAAAGCAAGTGACCCCCGCTTTTCCTCTTATCTGTTTGAAACTGATGGGGAAATTCTTGATATCAAGGGGGATTATGCCCTGGTCAAATTTGGTCGGGTACCCACCCCGAACATTTGGTTACGTATTGACCAGTTGGAAATCTCGTCTTGAGGAGTAGGGAGTAGGGAGTAGGGAGTAGGGAAATGGGGAGATGGAGTGAATTATTCCGAAAAATATTGTATAATTAGATACATATTTAGAAGTATAAGTAACGAAAGTACATACTCGCCCCAATGTTCACAAACCTACCCTTGTGAGCTTTGGCACCCATAGCCCCCTAAATCCCCCCGAGCGAGGGATTGCTCGCTCGGGGGGAGTTCGAGAAAAGCGATTGGCCGTAGGCCACGCTAGGCGAACGCATTTCCACGCTACCCATTCCGATCATGGTACCCTATCCCAACTCCCCAATTGCTTGCCACGACAACCGTGTATCCGTCATCGGTGGTGGTAGAGTAGGGAGTACTCTTGTCCAACGGATTGCTGAAAAAAATCTGGCCGATGTCGTACTCCTCGATATTGTACCAGGTATGCCCCAAGGCATGGCTCTAGATTTACTAGAGGCCAGGGGCATTGAAGGCCACGATTGCCAAATTATCGGAACTAATGACTATGCTGATACTGCTGGTTCCGATGTGGTGGTGATTACGGCAGGAAGTCCCCGCAAACCAGGCATGAGTCGGGAGGACCTGCTACAGATCAATGCCAGAATTGTGGTGGAAGCGGCTAAAAATGCGATCGCAAAATCCCCAGATGCCATGTTAATCGTGGTCACCAATCCCCTCGATGTGATGACCTACCTAGCCTGGCAAGCTACTGACTTACCACCCCATCGCGTCATGGGCATGGCAGGGGTGTTGGATTCTACCCGATTCCGGACATTCATTGCCATGGAAAATGGTGTATCCGTTGCGGATGTGAATGCAGTAGTGCTCGGAGGCCATGGGGACTTAATGGTGCCACTACCCCGCTACTCTACCGTTAGTGGTGTTCCCATCACGGAACTGATGACACCAGACCGGATAGAAGCCCTGATCGAACGGACTCGTCGAGGAGGGGCAGAAATTGTAGAACTGATGCGCACTGGCAGTGCTTATTTTGCCCCAGCATCCTCCGCCTGTTTGATGGTAGAAGCAATATTACACAACCAATCCCGCCAAATCACCGCAGCTGCCTACCTTCAGGGTGAATATGGTTTGCAAGATATTTTTATAGGAGTACCCACCCGATTGGGGTGTCGAGGCATCGAAAAAATTTTGGAATTAAAGTTGACAGATCTTGAACTGTCCTCCCTCAAGATATCCGCTGAATCAGTTCGTGACAATATTAAGAAGGCACAAGGGATGCTGGATCATTAAGAGAGTGTGGGGAGTGTGGGAAGTGTGGGAAGTGTGGGGAGTGTGGGGAGATGGGGAGATGGTGACATGGGAAAGTTTTGGGAGCTTGGGGCGGGGGCGCGGGAAGATCTAGAGCAGAAGATAGCGATCGAAATTAAAGAAGATGGGAGCAGAAAACGAAAAACGGAAAAAGTATTTTAGAACTCATGAGGATTTGGTTATTTATAAATTGGCATTTGAGACAGCGATGCGAATTTTTGAACATTCTAAAAAGTTCCCAGTTGAAGAAAAATATTCCTTAACTGATCAAATTCGTCGTTCCTCTCGCTCAGTCTGTGCTAATCTCGCAGAAGCTTGGAGAAAACGGAGATATAAAGCCGCTTTTGTAGCTAAACTGAATGATTGTGAGGCAGAAGCAGCAGAGACTCAAGTTTGGTTAACGTTTGCAATGAAATGTCAGTATCTCACGGTCGAACAAGTAAGAGAACTCTACGGAAGTTACAATCAAATCCTTAGTGGATTAGTCAAGATGATTACCAATCCAGATGATTGGTTACTCGACTAACGTCCCACACTCCCCACACTCCCCACACTCCCCACACTCCCCACACTCCCCACACTCCCCACACTCGTCACACCCAGCGTTATAGATTATCAATTACTGGCGGCTATTATGTCTAATACCTTAAAAACTGGAGCAATTATCAAAGACCGCTATACAATCTTAGGCGACTTAGGTCAAGGAACCTTTGGACGGACTTATCTCGCTGAAGATGCTAATCGCTATCAAGAGCGTTGTGTACTCAAAGAATTTGCTCCCCAACTTCAAAACAACTATGAATTACAAAAAGCTCAAGAATTATTTGAGCGAGAAGCTGGGATGTTATACCAGCTCAGACATAACCAAATTCCTTGTTTTCGAGAGTTACTTAGAACCAGTATCGGTCGTAAAAATCATCTATTTTTAGTACAAGACTATGTGGAAGGATTCAGCTATCACCAGCTTTTAGTCCAGGGTCAAAAGTTTAGGGAAGCAGATGTGATTAAACTGCTCCAAGACATTTTGCCAGTTTTAGATTATATCCACTCTAAGCAGATCATTCATCGGGATATTTCTCCCGATAATCTGATTAAACGGAATTCTGACGGCAAGCCAGTATTAATTGACTTTGGTTGTGTCAAAGAAATGGTAACCACTGCGATTGTCCAATCAACCGGATATGTGATTGGCACTCAAGTGGGAAAGCGGGGTTACTCCCCAGATGAACAGTTACGATATGGCAAAGCTGATGCCACTAGCGACCTTTACGCTTTAGCGGTAACTGCTTTAGTATTGCTAACCGGTAAACAGCCTCTAGACTTTTATGATAGTTATCACGCTACCTGGCTTTGGCAAGAGATAACTATTAGCCCCAGCTTCAAATCGGTCTTGGCTAAAATGCTGGCTAATCTTCCTAAACAACGGTATCAGTCAGCCCAAGAGGTCAGTGAAGCCCTAGAAACCGTAATTCCCCAGCCGGTAAGTAGCCAGCAGCCAACTAAGCTACCAAATAATCTACCAAATAAACAACCAAATAACCTACCAACTAAGCCAGCAAATAAACAACCAAATACACTATTTACCCAGATTGCTACCTTAGTTGCTGCTCCTGGTCAAACCATTAAAACAACGTTCACTGCTGTGCTGAATCGCAAACAGCAATCCACTAACCGTGAACTAAAGTTTTTTGGTCTTTCTATGTCCATTGCTTTATTAGTAGTGTTTGGAACGGTAGCAGTAGCCAGAGGAGGGTTTCCTACACCAAAATTACCCAAGATATCCTGGTCTTTGCCCTCTATACCATCATTGCCTTCTAAACCATCTGTGAGTAACACCGAGCAGCAACGGCAAAAGCAAATTTATCAGCGTTGCGTAGATTTGAACATTGATCCAGGGACTTTTTATCAGAAAGTTGATCAATTTTTTTATAGTACATATCCCCAATTAAAGGGAAAGACTCTTTCCGATAAACAAGATGATGTTCAATTCCGGCAAGCTTGGTATCAAATTGCTGAGGATTTACTGGATAATTTGGAACAAGAGGCTTTTTTGAGTAATTAGATGTTTTGGGGAGAGGGTGGGTTGTGTGGGTTGTGTGGGGGCAGAGGGTGGTGGAAAACTATTGCATTGTCGCAATTTAAAGCCAGAACCGATGAGGGTAATGGGAATTATGGGATTTATAAAGGGTATGAGTGGTTAAAAACTATTGCATTGTCGCAATTTAAAGCCAGAACCGATGGCAGTAATGGGAGGAGAGCAGAGGGTGCTGGAAAACTATTGCAGCGAGTGAGGCCAAATGGGGTTCCCCCCATGAGCAACGGTTTTAGAAACGCTATAGCTCGCGATCGCAGTGAAGCAATGGGATTAATGGGATTCAAAATTAGCCACGATCCTCTTGATTGTGTCGGATGTAATATCTCCTTGATCTGACTTTGAGTAAATAGTAACCAAAATAATGTTGCTTGAAGTTTTGAGGTAGTAAATGACGCGATAACCCCCACTTTTTCCCTTTTGAATATTACTATTCCTAACCCTGACCTTGAATACCGTGTAGGGAATGCTTGGGATCTGATCGCCAATAATTTCACCTGACTGTAACTGCTCAATAATCGGCTGGACATCAGAGCGGATATTACGATACCGTTTAGCTAGAGTGCGTAGGCTTCTCTTGAACTCAGGGGTAACCTTGATTTCGATTTTTGCTGGTTCATTCTGCATCAATCCCATCCCAAAGCTCTGAAACAGGAAGTGCATTCCCTGTCATGGCTTCTTGCCATCCCTGACGAAAACTTTCTTCTACCTTATTCTGTGTAACACTCTCACGAAACAGACGAACTATCTGTAACAAATTTGGTAAGTATTCTTGGGGAGTTTGCTGTATTTCCTCAATCACTTGTTCCAGTATTTCTGTGGTAGTAGCGTTATCAGCTACAAAATTTTGGTCTGTCATTATTATATCTTGTTAGCAATACTCTGATTAATATAGCAAAGGGAGCTGAGGCCGTAGGCCAGGCTACGGGAAAGGAGCTGGGAGCAGGGAAGTCGGAATTGGAAAAAAATCAATCCTGTGTACGTCATAGGTATGATATAGCAATTCTCAGAGCCATGAGGACAAGGTTTATCCTTTTAAGGCAGAAGGCAGAAGGCAGAAGGCAGCAAGGCAAGAAGGTCTTAAGGCAATAAGCGCCAATCAAGACTGTACCTCATAGGTATGAGAAACGCTATAGCAATCCTAAATCATTGTCTTGATGCAAAGCGCGAGTGGGGGAAACCACGGCAGTCGCTCATGGGGGAGACCCCCAAGACCGCGCTGCCTCCCCAAGACCGTAATGGTGCGTTTTCCGTAGGCGAATTAAATTCGCTTGATTGTCGCACCTCTGCATCGCTTGTAAAATCACTGAAGTTTTTAAAAACTAGCTCCAACTCCTGTCACTTCTGCCTTCTGCCTTCTGCCTTCTGCCTTAAAGCAGCCGATTTATTTCACGAATCAGATAGGATTGCTATATAAACGCTATAACTATACCAATAAATAACTAAAAAAAAATCGGTCAAGTTCTGGTTAACCCCAAGTCTTGACCGATTTATATTATGTAAGCTTCCACAAGTACAGCTGAGCTGCACTCAAATCTAAATCACTGTCTTGATGCAGTCGCTCATGGGGGGGACCCCCAAGACCGCGCTGCATCGCTACTGATTAACTAATAAATTATTATTGAATTAGTCAGCAACTACTCGAAAGTAACTACATACCAACTCATCCTTCATCCTGATATATACCCCTCCACAAAACAATTTTTACCATTCCTGGTCGCCAGGGCGACGCCCTGGCAATTTACTATCCTAGTCTAGGTATAAGTATCGAATCAAAAAGGTCGTAACCTGACCAGATTTTCCGGTAGGCTCGAAAGCGCTCCACTCGTCGGGATAGGCGTATTTAAGCGAATAGATAGCATTAATTGTTTTGCGAACTTGTTTAGGAGAACCGACCAAGATGTGCTTGACTTTCTTAGGTTTACGACCTGGGTTTTCAGGGTTGGTATTTTCATCGGAGTTGGGTGGAAGGTTGTGATTCATCAGTAGTAATTCCTTAAAACTGCTTACCTTATTAATATATACATAAATTAATTTAATGTCAAGGGGTTTAGGAAATTTTTTTTTATTAATAAATTGAAAATGGCTATAATAATAAATAGGTAATAAATAATAGTAAATAACCAGACATATATCTAATATTTACTGTATAAATGCTATAGCTTTTATCATTTATTACTCCTGCTGCTAAGCTCCCTGCTACCTTAGTTAAAATACTACTATAGATTTTTTTTAAAATAATGAGGTACACAGGCTTTTTTCCCTCTTGCCTCTTGCCTCTTGCCTCTTGCCTCTTGCCTCTTGCCTCTTGCCTATTTTCTATTCCCTGTTCCCTGTTCCCTGTTCCCTGTTCCCTGTTCCCTATTCCCTAAAACCCATTACTCTGTACCTCACCTAATTTAAAATTGCTATAAATAAACCTAGTAAAGGTATAAAACCATGAGATTCATCAGTCCCAAAACTGACTTTGCTTTCAAGAAAATCTTTGGCTCAGATCAGAGTAAGGATATTCTGATTTCCTTCCTCAATGCCATGATCTACTCTGGTAATTCCGTCATCCAGGATTTAGAAATTATTGATCCCTATAGCGCGGGGGATGTAGTGGATTTAAAAGACACTTATCTGGATGTTAAGGCAGTATTAGAGGATGGAACAACTGTCATCATCGAGATGCAACTCTGGAATGTGGAAGCTTTCAAGAAGCGAGTGGTTTATAACTTGTGCAAAACCTATGGGAATCAACTGCAATTGGGACAGGGATATTTCGATCTAAATCCAGTCATTGCTTTAACCATCACGGATTTTAAGTTATTCCCCTCAACCGAGAAAGTAATTAGCTGTTTTTACTTTCAAGAGGAAGAAGACCACTTGCCTTATCAGGAGAACGAGTTAAAGCTGGTGTTTGTGGAACTTCCAAAATTTACTAAGCAACTGGAAGAGTTAGAAAGTGTGATCGATAAGTGGATATATTTTATTAAAGAAGCGCCCAACTTAGAAATTATTCCTGACAAGTTCAGGGAAATCCCACAGCTGGAAAAAGCGTTAACTATAGCGAATCAAGCGGGGTTGAGTGTATCAGAAGTGGAAAAACTCCGCAAACAGGAGATGGTCTTGGAGGATAAGCGAGGTGCATTGAGTTTCGCGAAAAGGCAAGGACGAGAAGAAGGGGAAAGAAATTTACTATTGCGACAGCTTGAGAGCCGCTTTGGCAAACTAACGATTAATGCCATCGAATTAATCGAAACCTTGACCAACGAAGATCTAAACCGTTTATCAGAAGCCATCTGGGATTTTCAGACCAGTGAGGACTTACTCAACTGGCTGCATGAACACTCTAATTAAAAGTAGAGCGCGTAGCGCTATATTAGGCACTGCCCACCCTACATCTACTATATCTACTGGGCTTTATGGTTGGTAGGCTATGCAGATGCATGGTTAAAACTTGAGGCGCGACCCCGTAATTTAATTCTTCAAGCGGAAAGCGCGCCTCCATTGATTAAGGCGAGCCTGTCTTACGGTAACTATCGCCAAAGGCGACGCTTGGCCGTAGGCCACGCCAAAGGCGAACGCGAACAAACCACTCGCGCTTGGGATCAAGACAAAAAAAGATAATAAACAATGGATTTGGTTAGCCATTGGCCGTTGGCCACGCTACGCGAACAAGAAACTAAAGAAATTGTTGGATTTTATATTGGAGATCGCAGCCCTTGATCAGCAAATAAATTATGGAAGTCTTTCCCTCCAGTAGTTCGACAATGTGCTGTGTGTTATACAGATTTTTGGGAATCTTATCAAACAGTAATACCTAAAAAGCGATGCAGCAAGGGAACAGGGGGTTTCCCCCATGAGCGACTGCATCAAGACAATGAATCGAGAGTTAATTTGGGACTAGATCTTACCTGAATTCATTGGCATATTAGCCTTATAGAGCAAGCTTTTCATGGCTCATGTTGTCACCCCCTCAGCTATTTTACACTTAATTACGCCCACCTACTTAGCTGATTTTTGTTGTGAATTGTTTCAGTTTACTTTTCAGCAAACCCTATTTATGGGAAAATACTGGCGATTGGTTGATGAAGGTGGCGAATCTTAATATAAATTAACACCAATTACCCTAATGTACTTGATTTGATAATATACCCTTGTCAAATTTATCATCCCTAACCAAAGGCGATCGCCAAATTTGCATTGCCATACTCGATGGCATCGTAGACCAAGACCATAAGTGTTTTCAAGGAGCCAATCTCACCCGCTTACCCACTTTAGTACAAGGAGAATCCCAAGCCTCCGGCAGCATGTCCGCCCATGGAACCCATGTGGCTAGCATTATCTTTGGTCAACCCGGTAGCCCCGTTGAAGGCATTGCCCCCCAATGCAAGGGTCTAATTATCCCCGTATTTGCCGACGATAGGCTACGGGCTTCCCAACTGGACTTGGCGCGGGGCATTGAACAGGCGGTGGCGGCGGGGGCTCACATTATTAACATTAGCGGTGGTCAACTCACCGATTTTGGGGAAGCAGAGGGCTGGCTAGAAAATGCTGTTAATCTCTGCCAACAGAATAATGTTCTGATTGTCTCAGCCGCCGGAAATGACGGTTGTGATTGTCTGCACGTTCCTGCTGCCCTGTCCAGCGTACTGGCTGTGGGAGCCATGGATAGCCAGGGTAAACCCAGCGACTTCAGCAACTGGGGAGCAGCCTATCAATCCCAAGGATTACTCGCCCCTGGTGAGAATATCCTGGGGGCGAAACCGGGGGGTGGCACAGATAGGCTCAACGGTACTAGCTTTGCTGCCCCCATTGTTTCCGGCGTAGCAGCATTGCTCCTGAGTTTACAGGTGCAGGAGGGTAAGCCCCCCGATCCCCATGGAATTCGCAAGCTGTTGTTACAGAGTGCTTTACCCTGTGATGCCGAACTGTCAGAGGTTGGCCAGCGCTGTTTGGCAGGAAAACTCAATATTTCCGGCGCATTAACGTTATTACAAGGAGAAACTATGACTGAAAATCAGGCGGAAGCATCCGTATTAGCCCAGGGCGTAGAAGCCTCTGACTGCGGTTGTGGCGGTGGTTTAACGGAGTCCCCAGACCCCGGAGCTATCACCCCAGAATCAGCCGATGTAGCCCCATCTGAAACGGCTCCCAACCCTGCCCCAGTGTCCCCAACTGTTCCACCTAGTATTCAACCTGCTCAACCATCCATCATGTCCAATCAAGCCTCAAATTTAGTCACCGCCAGCCAAGCCCCCAGTCAACTGGCAGAATTAGGCTCACTGGTTTACGCCCTGGGAACCCTCGGTTATGACTTTGGTACGGAAGCCCGTCGTGACTCCTTCAAGCAGTTAATGCCCGCCAATGAAATTGCTGGCACCATGGTTCCCGCCAACCCCTACGATGCCCGGCAAATGGTGGATCACTTAGAGAGTAACCTAGCAGAAGCCCGTTCTCTAATTTGGACATTAAATATTGAACTCACCCCGGTTTATGCCATTGAACCCCATGGACCCTTCGCTCGGGAAATCTATCAAGTCTTGCAACAGCTCCTCTCTGGTCAAATTCAACCGGAAGATAGCGATGATTATATCGAACGGGTCAGTATTCCTGGGGTACTCACAGGTAAAACTGTCAAGCTGTTTTCTGGTCAAGTGGTTCCCCTCATTCAACCCCAAAATACTAGGGGACTGTATGGCTGGAAAGTCAATAGTTTGGTTAATGCCGCCATGCAGGTGGTCACCGAAGAAAACGAGGCCAACGAAGACGCCATGCGCCGCACCTTGGGCAGTTTCTTGAATCGGGTGTACTACGATTTACGCAACCTGGGTACTACCTCTCAAGACCGGGCGTTGAATTTCTCAGTGACCAATGCCTTTCAAGCTGCTTCCACCTTTGGTCAAGCTGTGGCTGAAGGGATGGAGTTGGATAGTGTCACCGTGGAGAAAAGTCCCTTCTGTCGCATGGATAGTGATTGTTGGGATGTGAAACTGAAATTCTTTGACCCCGAAAACAGTCGTCGAGCGAAGAAAATCTACCGCTTTACCATCGATGTTAGCGATTTGATTCCTGTGACCCTGGGTGAAGTTCGCTCTTGGTCTTCCCCTTATTAAACAAGTCAAGAGGGGGTACAAGGTTTTGCCCACCCTACACAGAGGATCAAAACTTGGGGGACCGGTGGGGGCAAAAAGCTAGGAGGAAGCGATCCCTATGCCCCAAAGTTTTAAGTTTTACCGCAACTCCCAAACCTCTACAACCGAGTTGCCACAACAAGCTTCACCGCAAGGTAGAAGGAGACTGATTCACTCAATCACGAATCAACTGTAAACAAACACAGGTCAAGTAAAATCTCATGGATAAGAAAAACATCACCCCTGAACAAAACCAGCCCATCAACCGGATTACTTCCGGTCAATTGCCTGCTGAATTAGCAGAGTTGTCAGAAGAAGTTTTGCAAGATGAGTCGTTTGCCCCTGCCCTTGAGCCCCTTTCTTCGACTCCCGGTCGGGGGTGTTGGTGTTCTTTTGATGGTGACGACGCAGAGTAGAGACCAATTCTACCACGAATCTTAAACGTCTTTGACATCATGTTTGGCTTGCCACGGAGCCTGATTTGCCTCGATGAACTTCATCTCGTATACCTCGGGACTTTCTTTTACCTGGCACCCTCTTGCCCCCCTAGCCCCCCAAGTTTGGGGGGAACCCGGATTCAAAGCCCCCAAGGTTGGGGGTTTGGGGGCTGAGGTTCGAGGATTAACCTGTATGCCAGCTAGGAATTTATTCCCCCAGTGGCATTTCCTGGCTGGTTTACTTTTCGGTTTGTATCGGTTACAAAATCCGCGATATTTTCTAGCACATTCATCTAGGCTATGACCCAGCTTTAAAAACGCGGGATGCCATTGAGTCAAACCATCCGTAGTGAGTTTCTCGTAGCTGCCGTAGTTACTGAATTCATAAAAGAAGCGATCGCTTGCCCCACAAAAAATTAAAGTTTTGCCGCAACTCCCAACCCGACCCAACCGAGTTGCCACAACAAGCTTCACCGCAAGGTAGAAGGAGACTGATTCACGAGTTACGAATCAACTGTAAACAAACACAGGTCAAGTAAAATCTCATGGATAAGAAAAACATCACCCCTGAACAAAACCAGCCCATCAACCGGATTACTTCTGGTCAATTGCCTGCTGAGTTAGCTGAGTTGTCAGAAGAAGTTTTGCAAGATGAATCGTTTGCTCCTGCCCTTGCACCATTTGATTTTATTTCTGAAGCAAGGAAGAAATGTTTGTGTTCTTTTGATGGAGACGAAGCCGAGAGTCAGACCTAATTATACCACGAATCTTAAACGTCTTTGACATCATGTTTGGCTTGCCACGGAGCCTGATTTGCCTCGATGAACTTCATCTCGTATACCTCGGGACTTTCTTTTACCTGGCACCCTCTTGCCCCCCTAGCCCCCCAAGTTTGGGGGGAACCCGGATTCAAAGCCCCCAAGGTTGGGGGTTTGGGGGCTGAGGTTCGAGGATTAACCTGTATGCCAGCTAGGAATTTATTCCCCCAGTGGCATTTCCTGGCTGGTTTACTTTTCGGTTTGTATCGGTTACAAAATCCGCGATATTTTCTAGCACATTCATCTAGGCTATGACCCAGCTTTAAAAACGCGGGATGCCATTGAGTCAAACCATCCGTAGTGAGTTTCTCGTAGCTGCCGTAGTTACTGAATTCATAAAAGAAGCGATCGC
>NZ_JAAHFZ010000012.1:105041-192292 GCF_010672795.1 Moorena sp. SIO1G6 | reverse complement strand
TATTTTCTAGCACATTCATCTAGGCTATGACCCAGCTTTAAAAACGCGGGATGCCATTGAGTCAAACCATCCGTAGTGAGTTTCTCGTAGCTGCCGTAGTTACTGAATTCATAAAAGAAGCGATCGCATCACCCAACAAACATATAAAGTTTTACCGCAACTCCCAACCCTCTACAACCGAGT
Organism: Moorena sp. SIO1G6; assembly: GCF_010672795.1. NCBI lineage: Bacteria > Bacillati > Cyanobacteriota > Cyanophyceae > Coleofasciculales > Coleofasciculaceae > Moorena > Moorena sp. SIO1G6. The sequence goes on along the minus strand of NZ_JAAHFZ010000012.1, from coordinate 192,109 downwards.
TGCCACAACAAGCTTCACCGCAAGGTGTAAGGAGACTGATTCACGAGTTACGAATCAACTGTAAACAAACACAGGTCAAGTAAAATCTCATGGATAAGAAAAACATCACCCCTGAACAAAATCAACCCATCAACCGGATTACCTCCGGTCAATTGCCTGCTGAGTTAGCTGAGTTGTCAGAAGAAGTTTTGCAAGATGAATCGTTTGCTCCTGGTCTGGAAGCCCACAGAATGAGCGACGATACCGGCCCATGGTGCTCTTATGACGGTGACGATGCAGAGTAGGAACCTAATTCTACCACGAATCTCAAACGTCCTCAAACACAGAACAAGTCATGCATTCATGCATTAAGACATTGGCTTTTTGATCTCTGAAAGAGGAGATCTGTGAAAAGTTGAAAGTTAAAGGTTGAAAATTCCCACTTTTGACTTGATACTGGATACTTTTGACTTGTCAAACGCGATCGCTGCCAAACACAAATATTTAAAGTAGAGACGTTACATGTAACGTCTCTACAAGGGGTTAGACAAAAGCGTTATGCTAACACACCCTACAAGAACCCTAAAATCAAAACAAACACTAAAATTATGAACCTTCCTATACTCTCTCCCCCCGTTAAACGCCCTCATTTTGTTGAACCCTCCACGGCTGTTGATGTGGAACATGGTCGGGTTGAAGATCTCGTTTCCATTCGCATGGACTTACTCCATGGGGCTAACTATAACGATCCCGCTGTGTTTGCCTACCGTAGCTATAACCAAGTCATGACTTCAGGTGGGTATGGCTTTGGGGGCATGATGGGCGGTAGATTTTATTAAACCATTACCATGAGTAAAGCTGAAACCGAAACCCTCTGGCAAATTGGTAAACCAGGGGGGAGTAACCAAGAATTTATCCAGGAGGGGGGTTGGCAAGCTGAGTTTACTTATACCGTGGGTTCCGATGAAGACCCGATTAATCAACCCAGTCTACCCCCTGTCTTGGTGGTGGCAGGACTGCCAGAAAAGCCCAAGCGCGGCAAGAAGCAGTTGTATTGCACCGATAAATTGAACATTGGCTTCACCCTAGATCATGGCTATGGGGAGAATCAACTCACCCTTTTCTACGCTTTCCGAGGCTTAGAAACAGACCATCTGTTGATCGACGGTGAAGCATTAGCCGAAATTCAAGGCATTGGGCAAAGGAAACTGAAAAAAAGTCAAATCTCCCTACCTGCCTTAACTTCGGGAAAACATACCCTCACCCTCACAACCTCTGGGGGAGACGGGGATCACTGGATTGATTATTTGAAGTTAGAGAGTGTGGTAACAGCAAATCAAACAGGAGAAGAGAAAATGCCATCTAAATCTCAATCAAAGAAAACCAAAAGTTCAGCCCCTGAAGAGAAGGTAAAAGCCCATGTGCCTTCAGCAGGGCCATCCACCTCTGGCGCAACGGGGTTAGAGGACTATGGCTATTGGCTGAAAACTGTTGCCAAAATGCAAGCGGAAAAAGGAGAAAAGGATAAAAAACCCTTCCGTCGGGGTCGGATTTGGACATAACAAGTCAAAAGCCAAAAGTCAGAAGTCAGAAGTCAAAAGTCAAGAAATTTACTGGTGACACAAATCTGTGGTGACACAAATCTGTGTAGCAGTTGTCAGCTTAATACTTTTGACTGGAAATGCCCCCCAGCCCCCAAATTTGGGGGAGCAAGAACTTCAAAGTCCCCGGTAGAATCAAGTCAATGGGTTAAACGGCAAAAACTCTGACTCTGACCAGGATTGAATCATCTGTCGTAACCCATCTTTGTTCAAGTTAAAAGTCAAATTCCTAGCAACGACGATATGCAACTAACCATTGACTTACCTGAATCCGCTTTTGAACGTTTGTCTCAACTGGCAGAATTAACGAACCAACCCTTGTCAGATCTCGTGATCCAAAGCATTACCGGGAACTTACCCCCAGCTATTGAAATAGCCCCAACTGAAATACAGCCTGAACTATTGGCCCTGCAAACTCTAAGTATTGAAGACTTGCGGCAAATTGCTCAAAGTCAGATTCCTGTGACTCAACAGCAACGTCATACTATCCTGCTAGAACGCAATCAAGAAGGCTTACTGACACAATTAGAGCAACAGCAATTGCGGGAACTGTCCCAAGGGGCTGACCAATTGATGCTCAAAAAAGCCCATGCCTGTGCCATTCTACGATGGCGAGGACAACCTCAACAAGTCAAAAGTGTCAAGTCAAAAGTCAAAAGTGAGAATTTTTGACTTGAAAAGCGATCGCATCACCCAACAAACAACAAGTTTTCCCGCAACTCCCAACCCTCTACAACCGAGTTGCCACAACCAGCTTCACCGCAAGGTAGAAGGAGATTGATTCACTCTGACGAATCAACTGTAAACCAAAAAGGAGAGTCAATCTCATGGATAAGAAAAACATCACCCCCGCGACCTACCAGCCCATCAACCGGATTACTTCCGGTCAATTGCCTGCTGAATTAGCGGAGTTGTCAGAAGAAATTCTGCAAGATGAAGCGTTTGCCCCTGCCCTTTCGCAGCTGGCTGCTTTGAAATGTGAGATTTATTGTTCTTTTGATGGAGACGACGCGGAGTAGGCAAATGATTCTACCACGAATCTTAAACGTCCTCAAACATCGTTTTTTGTTAGCCACGGTGCCTGATTTGCCTCGATGAATTGACGGGAGATTACCCTGACTTCATCCAATTCCGATACCTGGCACCCTCGGAGTGATAGGTCGGGACGGGTCTTGCCCTTTGGGTCATTTTCCCTTCCTTTCCTGCCCTTCGAGGTACGAGGATTAATCTCGATGCCAGCTAGGAATTTATTCCCCCAGTGGCATTTCCTGGCTGGTTTACTTTTCGGTTTGTATCGGTTGCAAAATCCGCGATATTTTCTAGCACATTCATCTAGGCTATGACCCAGCTTTAAAAACGCGGGATGCCATTGAGTCAAACCATCGGTCGTGAGTTTCTCGTAGCTGCCGTAGTTACTGAATTCATAGAAAAAGGTTGACCGCATTTTAGCCGCTTTGGGGTTGCCGTGAATGTATCGCAGGGTGTTGAGTGCTCGTTCTCTATCAGAAGCTGGAAAACCTTCCGCAAAATATCGCTTTTCCCAAAAGTGACCTGTGCGGTTGAGCATTCGATTAAAACACATGGCGGTGTACCAATTGAGAAAATGCATAATTTTCGGCAATTCATCTGTTTGTTTCGGTTCAATTAGATAATGAACATGATTCGACATAATACACAGGGCATAGAGTTTAAAGTGGTATTTTTCCAAGGCTTTTTTAATCGCATAGAGAAATACTTCTCGACATTCCTGTCGTTGCAATTTGAATTCTCGGTTGTTGCATCGAGTGGTGACATGGTAAGCATATCCCGGTTTGAAAGTTCTGGGTTTTCTGGGCATTATTTTGATAGTTCGTAAAATGAGCTAAACGGCGACAATTGTCACTCAGATCTTGATTTTAAAATTCGCTGTCACCCAGATTTTATATCTGTTCAAATTCTTGAACAAGCGGTGCGTTACGCTTCGCTAACACACCCTACATCTACATCTATCTAAAGCATGAAATTATGACATCAATTTCTGTAATTCAGCGTAATTTTCTCCGTGAACAGCGTCTTCATTTTATTCGCGCCCATCAAAATGCGTTTGATGTTAATCCGATCTTCCCTCTGCAACATTTTGAAGAGTTTGTGGGGAAAGTTACAGGTGATTGTGCAATTGAAGCGTCTTGTAAAATCGAAAATGATCAATTGATTGCTTCACGCTTTCTACTGTTTTATTTTCGAGATGCAGGGCAAGCGTATAAAAAATGTCTGCAAGAATCTATTGCTTTTTTCTCTCAAGTCGAAAGTCAAGTTCAGGTCAAATTAAACTATGATATATTCCAGAAATTTTTAGGAAAAGATTTTGACTGGAGTAAAGTAATGCGATTAACCACTGGAGTTGATTTACGCAGTAACTTACCAGACTCTAGCCTGAAATTTCATTTTAGGGTCAAAGATTATCCAGAAAAAATCGACACTGCTCTGAGATTAAGTTCTATTGATAAAATTTCTGGGAAGATGCTCAATTCTCTGAGTAAATTCATTCCCCGAAGTCAGCTCATTCCTCAAATTGGTTTTGATTTTTATTTAAATGGTCGAACAGAGATAGAGCTATATCTTGAACTTTTTGAGAAAGACTTTCTCAAGCCAGAAATTCAAAGCTTTTTACAGCAACGCTTTCCAAAGTCAGTGTTAACACCACTCGAAGATTCTCAAATATTTCACATTGGATTGTCACAGGCAAATGCTAATCCAGTACTTTACTATAGATTGAAAAGTAAGCATAACTTATTAAATCATTTCCGACTGAATGATGCTGCCCAGCGAGTTCACAGTTTTTACCATCAGCAAGAAACAGTACCTTATATGTGGGTGGGTGTGGCTGAAAAAGAATTGAAAAAAACTAGAATTGAAAACATCCGCCTTTATTATTTTAAGTCTTTTAAGTATGAAAACAGTAGTTCGTAGGATGGGTTAGATGGCGACAACTCTGACTCAGAGCCAAGTTTAACAATCCGTCGTAACCCATCATCTCAAAATTCATCACTGGTGCGTTACGGGGCGGGCTATCCAAACCCTGGCTACGAGGCGGAAAATGAGGCCCCCCTAACGCACCCTACGCAACTTTTTTACAAATATGAGATGCACCCAAATTCATCACTGGTGCGTTACGCTTCCCTAACACACCCTAATTATTTAAAAAAATGGAGTATTAAAAATGACTAAAAATCTGCAAATCCAACCCCGCTATCGAGTAGAAATCATTGAACCCAAACAAGTTTACCTACTCAGTGAACAATCCACCCACGCCCTCACAGGTAAGCTCTATTGTCAGATTTTACCCCTGTTAAATGGTCAAAATTCCCTCGAAACAATCTATCAGAAACTAGAGGGCCAAGTAGAACCAGATCATATTAATTATGTGCTCAACCGTCTTCAGGAAAAAGGCTATCTCACCGAAACTGCTCCCGAACTTTCCCCAGAAATTGCCGCTTTTTGGAGTGCTTTCCATATTTCCCCCACCCTAGCGGCTACAGCCTTACAACAATCGGTAAAATTAACATCTGTGGGCACAGGTATTACTGAAGGCATGACGGCTGCGTTAGCCACTGCTTTAAGAACTATTGGAATTCAGGTTCAAACTTCAGCAGAAAATGGTCATTCCTCCCAGAATATTGGGTTGAATGTGGTGTTAACGGACGATTACTTACAACCTCAACTAGGGGAAGTTAATCAAACTGCTCTAGAAACAAATCAACCCTGGCTGTTAGCCAAACCTGTGGGTAGTGTGCTGTGGTTAGGGCCAATCTTTGTTCCTGGAAAAACCGGCTGCTGGGAATGTCTCGCCCAGAGACTGAGGGGTAACCGGGAGGTGGAAACCTCAGTTTTGCGACAAAAACAGAAACAGGCGCAACCGGATGTGACCTTAAAAAATCGAGGGGATATCAGGGGATGTTTACCCGTATCACAAGCCACTCTACCCTCAACCTTACAAACAGGATTGCAATTGACAGCCACTGAAATTGCTAAATGGATAGTAAAGCAGCAGGTTGCAGACTCGACTCAGTTTCCGACTCTAGAAGGTAAACTTCTCACCCTTAACCAACTGACTTTAGAACAGAAAACCCATGTTTTACCCCATCGTCCTCAATGTCCCAGTTGTGGCGATGCTAAACTCTTGCATGAACGAGGTTTTCAACCTGTTGTATTAGAACCCCGAGTCAAGCATTTTACCCGTGATGGCGGTCATCGGGCGTTTACTCCCGAACAAACGGTACAGAAGCATGAACATTTGATTAGTTCCATTACTGGAGTTGTCACGGAATTGGTGCGAATTTCTGACCCCGCCAATCCCCTGGTACATACCTATCGGGCTGGTCATAGTTTCGGTAGTGCCACCTCTTTGCGGGGACTACGCCACGCCTTGCGCCACAAGAGTTCCGGTAAGGGTAAAAGTGACAGTCAATCCCGCGCCAGTGGTTTCTGTGAGGCGGTGGAACGGTATTCCGGCATCTATCAAGGGGATGAACCTCGAATCCTCTCAACCCTAGCGGAATTGGGGGAAAAAGCGATTCATCCGGAAAACTGTTTATTATTTAGCGAAACCCAATATACCAACAGAAAACCCCTCAACCAACAAGCAACCGTAGCCCATGATTGGATTCCCCAAAGGTTTGATGATAGCCAAGCTATTGACTGGACTCCCGTTTGGTCATTAACCGAACAAACCCATAAATATCTACCGACAGCTTTCTGTTATTACGATTCTCCCCTGTCCAAAGGTCACCATTTTTGTAAAGCCGATTCCAACGGTAACGCCGCCGGAAATACTTTAGAAGAAGCTATTTTACAGGGATTTATGGAATTGGTGGAACGGGATAGTGTGGCTTTGTGGTGGTATAACCAACTTAAACGTCCTGCTGTAGATTTAGCCAGTTTTGATGAACCCTATTTCCTGGAGTTACAACAATTTTACCAAGAAAATAACCGGGAACTATGGGTGCTAGATTTAACCGCTGATTTAGGTATTCCCGCCTTTGCTGGGGTGTCCCGGCGGTTGGGTGACGGGTCTCAACGGGTGATTGCCGGATATGGGGCGCATCTTGACCCCACCATTGCCATTTTACGGGCGATTACGGAAGTTAATCAAATCGGCTTGGAATTGGATAAAATCCCCGATGACAAGCTTCAGGGAGACTCTAAAGACTGGCTGCTGAACGCAACCTTAGAGACTCAACCCTATTTAGCACCCGATTCTACTGTACCCCTGAAAGTTGCGGGGGATTATCCCCAACGTTGGGGCAATGATATTCAGCAGGATGTGATGACTTGTGTGGAAATTGCCAAAGGGGTGGGTTTAGAAACCTTAGTATTAGATCAAACGCGCCCGGATATTGGCTTAAATGTGGTTAAGGTGATTATGCCGGGAATGCGCCATTTTTGGTCACGGTTTGGAGCAGGGCGGTTGTATAATGTTCCCGTGAAGTTGGGCTGGCGGGATGTTCCGACACCAGAAGAGGAGATGAATTCTACACCGATGCCGTTTTGAAGTCAGAAGTCAGAAGTCAAAAGTCAGAAGGGATGAATTTTGGACAAGAAAAATGCGATCGCATCGCCCAAACACAAACATTTAAAGTTTTCCCGCAACTCCCAACTCCCTAGAAACGAGTTGCCACAAAAAGCTTCACCGCAAGGTAGAAGGAGACGTAAGCATTCAGCCGTCAGCTATCAGCCGTCAGCTTTGTGGCACAGGCTTAATGTTTGTGGCACAGGCTTCGACCCTGTGACCTAACTCAGATTAAATGTTCGCGTAGCGTGGCCATTCCCGTAGCGTGGCCACAGGCCAAGGCCAAAGCTTACCTCTTTTATTCAAAAACTGACGGCTGAAGGCTGATAGCTGAATGCTTACAAGGAGACTAACCCACTCTAACGGGTCAGAACAAGTCAAAAGTCAAAAGTCAGAAGTCAAAAGTGGGAATTTTTCACTTTTTATCTGAGACCAAGACTAACTGTAAACCAAAAAGGAGAGTAAATCTCATGGATAAGAAAAACATCACCCCTGAACAAAACCAGCCCATTAACCGGATCACCTCCGGTCAATTGCCTGCTGAATTAGCTGAGTTGTCAGAAGAAATTCTGCAAGATGAGTCGTTTGCCCCTGCCCTGGAGGCTCAGTCGAGTCAGGATTTGTGTACCTGTGGCTGCTGTTTTGTGCTTGTTCTTTCGATAGTGACGACGCAGAGTAGGCAAATGATTTTACCACCGATCAAAACAATCCTCAAACATGGTTTTTTGCTAGCCACGGAGCCTGATTTGCCTCGATGAACTGACTGGCAACTGCCCGTACTTCAGGGCTTTCGGATACCTGGCACCCTCTCGCCCCCCTAGCCCACCTATTCTGGGGGGAACCGGATTTAAAATCCCCATTTCCATTAGCCCCCAGTTTTGGGGGTTTGGGGGCAGGGGATTTAGAGTGTTTTCCCTTCGAGGTTCGAGGATTAACCTGTATGCCAGCTAGGAGTTTATTCCCCCAGTGGCATTTACTGGCTGGTTTACTTTTCGGTTTATATCGATGGCCAAATCCGCGATATTTTTTGGCACATCCATCTAAGATATGATCTAGAAAAAATCATGTTTACTATTAATTAGTATGGTTGAATTAGAAATACTTAAAAAACCCCAAGGAACATCGATAGAAGAACGTATTATAATCATCGAAGCCATACTACAAACGGTTAAAAATGATATACGCTTAAATTCTGGGCAACAGGTGTCAGGCTCAGAGCGACCTCTGCGGGGGAAAGTCATTCATTATGAGGAACCATTAGAGCCTGTTGCGATTGATGATTGGGAAGCATTAACATGATTATTCTAGACACTCATATCTGGATTTGGTGGATTGATGAAAATCCGAAATTATCTGCCCAAAACTTAGAAATTATTGAAGCAAATATTACCAATGGTCTAGGAATTAGTATGATTTCTTGTTGGGAGATTGCCAAATTAGTTGAGAAAGGTAGATTAACTTTTGAATTATCTTCAAAGACAAACACCCTGACTAGAGTTGGATAATATTTTGACAGGAAATGCGATCGCATCGCCCAAACACAAACATTTAAAGTTTTCCCGCAACTCCCAATTCCCTACAAACGAGTTGCCACAACAAGCTTCACCCCAAGGTAGAAGGAGACTGACCTACTCAGACAGGTCAACTGTAAACAACAAAAGAGAGTAAATCTCATGGATAAGAAAAACATCACCCCTGAACAAAATCAGCCCATTAACCGGATCACCTCCGGTCAATTGCCTGCTGAATTAGCTGAGTTGTCAGAAGAAATTCTGCAAGATGAAGCACATAACCCCGCAATCGTCCTCGCGGGTTGTTTGGATAGGGGTGAGTTGTGTTATGGGTCTTTTTGCTCTTATGACGGTGATGATGCTGAGTAAGACCTTAACCCTACCACCGATCAAAAAAATCATCAAACACAGAACAAGTCAAAAGTCAAAATTAGCTTTTTGATATCTGGCAAAGAATTAAGTCATAAGTCAAAAGTCAGAGGTTGAAGGTCAAATACGAGTAGTTAAATCAGTCAACGATTTATATTTTTGACCCCCGTCTGAGGACAGGTTTGAAACTTTTGGCTTTTGATTTTTTTAGTAGCACAAGCTCGTTGGTTTACTTTAACCCAATCTACTTGAAAAATGATGACTCTTCCCCTATCCCTCCGTTAGAAAACGGTGATTAAATAAAGTTTCCGCCATAAAACTGACCCTTAATTTATATAAAATCGGGAAATTAGTTGTCATAAAAGTCTAATACTTCCTCAGATGCAATTTTTGTCTCCCACACCCCATACCCCACAGATACATGAAGCATTCAACCGGAAATGATATTAGTTGTAATCGAAAAATGAATTCCTATCCTTTTACTCTATCTCTTAAACCCAGCATTCAAGTTATCCCTAGCGATGACAGCTACACCCTCAAACCCACAGAGAAAGAGGGCTTACTCCCTACGGATCTTCTCACCCTTACCAGTTCTTCTGGAGTAGATAACGCCCTCCAACTTCTGCAACAGGGGGATAGGATTGATGCCTTGCTGCAAACCCTGACGGAACAAGATGGGGTTGCAGCCAGTGAGGCTTTCTCTGCTACCCTACAACAAATTGGCGATCGCGGCTGGTTACAGTATGGGGTATTACCGTTAGCGATCGCAGTGCCAATGGTGGAGTCTGCTGGAGTTAATCTCAATCCGCCCCATTGGACACAAGCCAGCGTCAGCCTATCGCGCTTTGCCTACCAACGCAACCATGAAGGGGGTATGGTGCTAGAGTCACCCCTATCTAAGTTTCGCGTCAAGCTTCTGGACTGGCGAGCCAGCGCTATTTTAGCCCAACTTGCCCAACCCCAATCCTTACGACAGGTGACCCCACCCCCCCAAGTAGGGCCCGAAACTGCTTATCAGTTCTTAAACCTCCTCTGGGCAACGGGTTTTCTTGACCTGGAAGCTGAAACCCCAGAACTGAAGTTATGGGAGTTCCATAATCTGCTGTTTCACAGCCGTAGTCGCCAAGGCCGCCACAACTATCCCACAGGGGATATTGCCGGTAGTTTGGATGTTTGGGACGAGTTTCCCGTGGTGAAGCCCCCCATGAGCGGGCAAATTGTCCCTCTGCCCCAATTAAGTGTTGATGCCATCCGTCAGCGGGATAAAACCCTCACCACAGCCATTGAGAAACGGGAGTCAATTCGGGAATATGACGAGAACCACCCCATCACCATTGAACAATTGGGGGAACTCCTCTACCGCAGCGCCCGCGTCAAAGAAATCTACACCCAGGATGCAGAACAAACCGAAATGCTCAAAGCTGAATACGGGGAGGATTTCGACTGGGGGGAACTCAGCCGCCGTCCCTATCCTGGCGGTGGTGCGATGTACGAATTAGAAATCTATCCGGTAGTGCGGCATTGTGCAGGGGTAAACCCCGGACTTTACCACTATGACCCCCTCAATCACCAACTGGCTCAAATTGATGCTGCTGATGCCGATATTCAAGCCCTGTTAAAAGATGCTCACCAGTCCAGTGGCGAACAGGGAATGCCCCAAGTGTTGCTGATCATTACGGCTCGGTTTGGGCGGCTATTCCGCAAGTATCGCTCCCTGGCTTATGCTCTGGTTCTTAAGCACGTCGGTGTCCTGTATCAGAACTTATATTTGGTGGCGACGAATATGGGGCTTGCGCCTTGTAGTTTAGGGGCTGGAGATAGCGATCGCTTTGCCCAAGCAACGGGATTAAACTATGTGGTGGAATCTTCTGTGGGTGAGTTTATGTTAGGTTCCCTTCCTCATTGTACCGAAGCTGTCATTGCTGCACAGGGGGAAATTGAGACATCTCAACCTACGGATGAAACGATAGAAACTGCTGGTGTTGAGTTTCATGCTTCAACCCAACCTACTGATGAAACGATAGAAACTGCTGGTGTTGGGTTTCCTGCTTCAACCCAACCTACTGATGAAACTGCAAATTCAGAAGATGTCACAGTTTCCAAGTCTACCCAACCCCCACTCACTGAACCTATCTCTAGTCACATTTCTGCTCAAACCACAGAACCTGTTGCTATGAATTCAACTGCTCTCGTTAGTGCTTCCGAAGCAAAACCTATTGCCTTACATCCCCATGATTTAGATGAGCGCATTCCCGGCTTAGTTGACCTCCGTAATCAAACTTTAGGAGACTCCCGCATTACCATTGTGATTCTTGACGGCAATGCTGACCATAGTCTTTCCTGTTTCGATGGCGCTCATATTTCTAAGGTCTTTCCCTATTGGCATGATACCCCTGAACCCATTTCTGCTGAAGACTATGCAACTTATCAGGAAATCGATAACAGCGATCTCAAAGGGGAAGAGAAACAAGAAAAGTTAAAAGCAGCCCTACCTGAAACCATTCTCAAACGCATTGCTGGAGATAGCCACGCTTGTCATATTACTAGCACGATTGTGGGTCAAGAAAACACTCCTTCTCCGGGTTTAGCCCCCAATTGTCGTGTGATTAACGTTCCCCTCAACACCACAGGCAAAGATGAAGAATTTATCTCAGTACTTAACCTATCCCGTGCTTTTGAACTCGCTTTAGATTTAGGTGCAAATATCATCCACTGCGCCGCCTGTCGCCCCACCCAAACGGGAGAAGGGGAAGAGTTACTAATGAAAGCCCTGAAAAAATGCCAGGATAATAATGTTTTAGTTGTAGCTCCTGCGGGCAATAATAAAGGGGAATGTTGGTGTATGCCCGCCGTCTTACCCGGAACTTTAGCTGTGGGTGCAATGAAAGAAGATGGTGTGACTCCCTACAAGTTCAGTAATTGGGGTGGTAACTACGAAATTGAGGGCATAATGGCCCCTGGCGGTGAAATTCTCGGTGCTCAACCCGCAACAGAAGAACCAAAACGCCTCAAAGGAACTAGTATGGCTGCTCCGGTGATGACTGGTTTATGTAGTTTGTTAATGAGTTTACAACTGCAAAAAGGTAAACCGATAGATGCAGAAGCGGTACGAGCTGCCTTGTTAAATACTGCCATTCCCTGCGACCCTGATCTTGTAGAAGAACCAGAACGGTGTCTGGGAGGTTTTGTCAATTTACCAGGTGCGATGAATTTATTGTTTGGTCAACCGTCCATGACAATTTCCTTTACAGGGGAGCAAGTTATTCGTGCTGATCATCATGCCGTTATTCCTGCTGCTATACCCCCAAATATTACCTCTGATGGTGGGATTAGTTCAGGGCAAGTTGATGTCCAGTCTTCAGAGGAGCTAAACGCCCAAGAAGCATCCTCTCGTCAGCTCAATGATCGCTACACCTTAGAGCTTTCTTCTGTACATGAGTCAACCATTGCCAGCATCTATAAAGCGTTTCCCTCACAAATACAATCAAACCAGCCTGTTGCCATTAAGCTGTTTAACCATCCAATTGCAAGAGAAGATTCGTACCTGAAATTAATTCGAGCTGAGATCAAAGCGTTGAGCGATCTTCAGCATCCTCATATTGTTAAACTGCTCGACAGTGATCGAGAAGAAAACACCGGTTACCCTTTTTTAGTTTTGGAATGGCTTCCTTATTGCTTAGAGGAAATACTAATGAATGCGCAAGAACAACAGTTACCGCTATACAGTAGTTGGGAGCAGTTCTACCACGAAGTGGGTCGGCCCGTGTTAGAAGCTCTAGCCCATTGTCATCAACATCACTACGTCCATCGAGATCTTCATCCAAGTAACCTGATGTGGTCTGAAGACTATCAGCTCAAGTTGATTGACTTTGGTATTTCTAGAAATGTTCAACAAGACCCACCAGGTGACGCAGATTACGGGCATTTGAGACAAGGCGATCATCAAAAATACCAAGCGCCTGAACCAGAAGATAATCAATTTGCTTATACCAGAGACCTTTTCGCCTTCGGTATGCTGACTTTAGACTGCTTCAAGCATAATCGATTCCTAAATATTCCTGCCCCTATCCAATCCTTGCTCAAGCAATGCATTTCCCTGAACCCATCTGAACGACCTGCTAATGCGGAAGTCTTGCTCACTCAGATTGAATCGATTTCCCCTGCCAATTTTAACGTCATCTCCCCATCCGCTTTCACCTCTGGGGCTGTGACTCCCAGCACTGCTTATTCTGGTCATGTCTATGCTTTGGGAACCATTGGTTATGATTTTGGTAGTGAAGCTCGTCGTGATACCTTCAAGCAACTGATGCCCGCTGTTGACTTAAATGGAGTTATGGTTCCCGCCAATCCCTATAATGCTCGCCAGATGGTAGATTATCTGGATCAAAATCCTGATGAGCAGCGGCCATTAATTTGGACATTAAACGTAGATTTAAACCCAGTTTATGTGCTGGAACCAAAAGGGCCGTTTGCTCCGGAAATCTACGAAATGCTATTAATAATGCTGGATGGGCAAATTGAAGCGGAAACCAGCGATGAATTTATCGAACGGGTCAGTATTCCAGCTAGGCGTACTAACCGCACGGTGGAATTGATGTCGGGTCAAGTGGTTCCGGTAATTACGGTTCACCATGTTCGTGGCATGTATGGCTGGAAAGTGAATACTTTAGTCAATGCAGCTTTACGGGCGGTTGGTGCGGAAGAGGAAGTCAGTATTGATAGGATACGCTATTGTCTTACCAGTTTCCTGAACCGAGTTTACTATGATTTACGCAATCTGGGACAAACCTCCCGTGACCGTGCTTTAAATTTTGCCGCAACTAATACTTTTCAGGCGGCTTCTACTTTTGCGGAAGCGATCGCCGATGGTCGTGAATTAGATAGCATTGAAGTAGAGAAAAGTCCTTTCTGTCGGATTAATAGTGACTGTTGGGATGTCAAGCTCAAATTCTTTGACCCAGAAAATAGCCGTCGCGCTCGTAAGGTGTTCCGATTTACCATTGACGTAGCTGAAAATTTACCTGTAACCTTAGGAAAAATCAAGAGTTGGTCAGTGCCTAAGTAGGGGTTAAACTAGTTAGGGGTCGAACTCAGGGCTATTTCATTCTAAAAAGTTGCTTAAGCGTGTCTAGACCCTGGGGGGGCGACGATATGGCTTGAAACGATTGATACATCAAGAGTGTAACGATCTGTGATAGAAAAAGATCGGTCTCAAATTGTCAATAAGACCTATCTGTTGCAAATGTTACCCTTATTCTATCAAAAGCATCTGAAAATTCAACTAAAGTATCGTAATTTTATTTTATTAAATATTTTAGTGATGCTTGTACAATCAATCAAAAGAGAAAGCAATTGAAAAGTTAGCAAATGCTTTACCTATTGGAATAAATTTTGAAAGTAGAAGAAAAAGAATTCAGCGCTTCTTGATGCAGTCGCTCATGGGGGAAACCACGGCAATAGCGAGTGGGGGAAACCCCCAAGACCGCGCTGCCTCCCCAAGACCGCGCTGCATCGAATACTCTTCGTAATTAATATACAATAAGACACGACGTACAGTACGCCTAAGAGGATATCTGAAAAGTTTTTTGATACTGAATTTTGCCCCCCTGACCCCCCAACTTTGGGGGGAACAAGAGTCAATTTGCTTCTAAAAGTCCCCCAGAGGGGGACCAACGGGGGCTTGGATGTAGCAAATGAGACTTCTCAGACAACCTCTAAGTTGGAAGCCTATTTTTCGGAGGTAAGAGATAGTCAATTAACTCCTCACGGTAACTTGAAATCCAATCTCCAATTGCTAAAAATCCTTTATTTCCTGCGGCGTTCGCCTTTGGCGGCTCCAAAGGAGCATGGCCAAAGTAAATAGCGCTAGGCACAGTGGAAGAGTGTGGCGCTGTCCGGCACTCCGACGAGGATATTCTAGTCAAGCTTTGGCTTCTATAATTGCGATTTGAGACACGGGAGTAGATGCATTAAAGGGAATTTGCGCGCTCTTTATACCATATTCCGATTACAATTAGAATGAAATAGCCCTGACCACCCTACATTTATAACTTACCTAATCATTCTTGGAATGGTCAAATTCATAAACGTAAAACAGCCGACTTAACCTTTTAAATGAGTAGCCTATGGTTACTAAAAGAATTGCTCCCGCGATCCCTACCCAAAATCCAGTTGGAGGTATCACTTTAAAGGGAGATATAGTCACGGCATCTGCAGTCATTGCCATTTTAAATGCTACAGCTCGGGCATCCATAACTATTCCGATTAATAAACAGAGCGCGGCCGCTCCATAACTGATTAGCGTAGCACGATTGATGTTGGTCAGAGCCTTTTGACAAACAACACAATCTTTAGTATGAGTTGACCACACATCGAAAAGCTGCTTTTTATCTAACTCAGCATTGGGAAGTTGGTCATTTATACCTGAATCCCAAGGGATTGTGCCTCCTGCTCTCTTTTTAAACCACTGACGAAAGGTGATTACCATTTTGTCTTGAGGATTCGGAGTATAAACTGCATCGAGCCAGTCTTGCTGTTGTCGTCGAGCCAAGATTTTTTCTTGGTAGTGAAGGAATACTAAGTCTTGATGTAAAAATACTGAAGCCAAGATATGACCTAACCAAATTGGCATTGGTAAGGCAAAAAATCCTAATCCTTCTGGTGTTTTTCCGGCTTCATTCTTGACCAAGACTTGACAACCAATATGACGACACCAGCCAGGACGAGTCGGAATGGCATATAAGGCTAAGATTAATTTTCCCCCATCGTTATAGCTGGTAACAATTCTCATATGACAGGGAGGTTGAAAGTCATGAACTGCTTCGGCTACCTTGTCAACGGTGGGGTTAATAGCAAAGGAAAATCCTTCTTGAGTGGATATCTCCCTAAGACAAGGCATATCATAATACTTGGCATCTTCATAACGACTACCCATAATACCGTGATGGGAAACGGGTACGTGAGCCGGATCAGCAACATTTTCCATGAAAAAGTCCCAGCCATAGGGCAAGTCGCGGATATTCCAAAATAGCTTGACTACTCGATCGGAATCTGATTCTAGTTCCGGAATTAAACGGGGTTTTCTCAACTGACTTTCCTGTTGAGCTTTGCTTCCCGATTCTGGCCATACCCACAGTAAACCTTGGTTTTGCTGAGTTGGATAGGCAACAGCACAGGATTTAGGATTCGAGCAGTTTTTAAGTTCAGTCTCCTGGTCTTGGGATTGAGGAATACTGACACAATTTCCTTCAGCATCAAAACGCCAAGCGTGATAAGCACACAATAACGTTCCATCAGGCTCGACACGTCCTTCAGAAAGAGGAGCTAATCGATGGGGACAAAAATCTTCAAAACAACGCCATTGATCAGACCCATCCCGCCATAACACTAGCTCTTTACCGAGTAACTGTATTTTGTGAGGACGAGATGGCGCGAGGAATTCAACAACAGCTACTGGATACCACTGCTTTGTCCATTGAAATGTTTCGTTTTGTTTGAGGTGAACTTTTTTATTTGACTTATCAAGACTTTTGTTCAATTTAGTTGAATTGGCTTTAGTAATCATAAGTAAAGGGAATCGGGAATCGGGAATCGGGAATCGGGAATAGGGATGCGCTGCATCAAGACAGGGAATCAACCTCAAAGAAGACTGTACCTCATAAATGCGAGAAACACTACATACCAATTAAAAAGCTGACAATCTCGAAGGTAAGCACTGCCCACCCTACATCAAATGCTGCTATTGACTATTTTAGCTAAAATGGCTATATTAGACTTAATGTCGAATATTCTTCCCTAAAAAGTCATGAAAACCCTTGGAGCATCTGAGGCAAAAAACCGTTTTGGTGAACTGTTGGATTTAGCTCGAAGAGAGCCAATACAAATTACTAAAAAAGGCCGTAATGTGGCTGTTGTTATTTCTATAGAAGAATTTGAAAGGTTCTTAGAGTTAGAAGAGGAACTTATAGCTATTAAAGCTGAACAAGCACAACAAGAAGGGTTTATTGGGCTGTCAGAAAGTGAGGAGCTGTTGGAGGATATTATGAATGCTTAGGGTTAAAGGGAGCAGGGAGCAGGGAGCAGGGAGCAGGGAGAAGAAAATTGAAATTTAAGGTACTTCATCACCTATGATAAACGCGCTAAGTTACCAAGTTCAAGAATAAATTATAGAAATATTACTGATTGCTACCCCACCGCAGCACTCAAACGCGATCGCACTCAATTTTCAAGAACATAAATCCTAGGGTTGCCAGTGCTCGAAACCGATCGGATTAGCTTGTCATCGGGGGAAAACACGCGGACGCACTAAATTTTCAAGAAGATTAAGCGTAGGGTGGGCAGTGCTCGAAACCGATCAGATTAGCTTGTCATCGGGGGAAAACACTGCCCACCAAAAGTAAATTATTAGGAAAGAATAGTAGGGTGGGCAGTGCTCGAAACCGATTAGATTAGCTTGTCATCGGGGGAAAACACTGCCCACCAAAAGTAAATTATTAGGAAAGAGTCAAAAGCGATCGCACTGGTGGGCAGTGCTTGATCCCAATTAAAAAGCTGACCATCTCGACGCTAAGCACTGCCCACCCTACATCTACATCAACTCTCCCGACTCCCGACTCCCGACTCCCGACTCCCGGAATATATTACAATCTGTAAAGAAACTGAAAGGAAAAGGGAGAATGCGCTTAGCAATCGTTGGTGCGGGGCTCGCGGGCATGGCCACAGCAGTAGAATTAGTGGATGCTGGTCATGAGGTGGAAATTTTTGAATCCCGTCCCTTTGTGGGGGGAAAGGTAGGCAGCTGGGTAGATAAGGATGGCAATCACATCGAAATGGGGTTGCATGTCTTCTTTGGCTGCTATTACAACCTGTTTGACCTGATGAAGAAGGTGGGAGCGTTCCAGTTTCTGCGCCTGAAGGAGCATACTCACACTTTTATTAATAATGATGGACGCAAGGGTGAGCTAGACTTTCGCTTCATTACTGGTGCTCCCTTTAATGGCCTAAAAGCTTTTTTTACCACCTCCCAACTCTCCCTGCAGGATAAGCTGCAAAACTCCATTGCTCTGGGGATTAGCCCTCTGGTGCGTGGCTTGATAGATTTCGATGGCGCAATGAAAACGATTCGTGACCTAGATGCGGTCAGTTTCGCTGATTGGTTTCGCGGTCATGGTGGTTCCGACGGTAGTTTAAAGCGGATGTGGAATCCCATTGCCTATGCTCTGGGTTTCATCGATACCGAGAATATTTCTGCCCGTTGTATGCTAACCATATTCCAGTTATTTGCCGCTAGAACCGAAGCATCGGTACTACGAATGCTGGAAGGCTCTCCTCATGAGTACCTCCATAAACCAATTATTCAGTATTTAGAGGAAAGAGGAGCAAAAATCCACACTCGCCGCCAAGTCAGGGAAATTCTGTTTACGGAAACTCCAGAGGAAACCCGAGTCACTGGTTTAGTGATTGCCAAAGGGGAAACCGAAGAAACCATCACCGCTGATGCCTATGTCTGTGCCGTTGATGTGCCTGGTGTTAAACGGCTCTTACCGAAATCATGGCGCAAGTGGTCCGATTTCGATAATATCTACAAGCTTGATACGGTACCAGTGGCCACGGTCCAACTAAGATTTGATGGCTGGGTCACAGAGCTTCATGATGACGAGAAACGCCAGCAACTCCAAGAAGCAGCAGGGATGGATAATCTACTGTATACTCCCGATGCTGACTTTTCCTGCTTTGCTGATTTAGCTCTCACTAGTCCTGGTGACTATTACAAAGCCGGTGAGGGGTCACTGATGCAGTTGGTACTGACCCCAGGAGACCCATTTATCCGACAAAGTAATGATGCGATCGCAAAACATGTGCTTCACCAAGTCCATAACTTGTTTCCCTCCTCACGAGACTTGACCATGACCTGGTATAGTGTCGTAAAACTCGCTCAGTCTCTATACCGGGAAGCCCCTGGCATGGACCCCTATCGCCCTAACCAAAAGACACCAATCCCTAATTTCTTCCTAGCCGGTAGCTATACCCAACAAGACTATATCGATAGTATGGAAGGAGCTACCCTATCCGGGCGTCGTGCTGCTAAGGCGATTGAGTCTTTTGTTAGTTGAAGAAGGGAATCGGGAATCGGGAATCGGGAATCAGAGGGGAGTTTGGGGAGATGGGGAGATGGGCAATACTGGCTGGATTTTGGATAAATCCTCCCAATGCCCGTCGGGATCCCCCTCCCGTCCCCCTTAATAAGGGGGAAGCTAGAAGAGCCATAGCCTTTTTGTCCATGGGCAGGGGCTATTGTTCCCCCCTTTCTAAGGGGGGTTAGGGGGGATCTCCACCTCACTGCATCGCTTTTATGATATTGTTGCCGTCAATTATTGTTTCTTTTGCCTATTGCCTATTGCAATCCTAAATCAATTGTGATAATTTTTGTTCCCTACTCCCGTCTTGATGCAGTCGCTCATGGGGGGAACCACGGCAGTCGCTCATGGGGGAAACCCCCAAGACCGCGCTCCCTCCCCAAGACCGCGCTGCATCGCTACTCCCGACTCCCGACTCCCGACTCCCGACTCCCGACTCCCGACTCCCTGTTCCCTGTTCCCAGATCCGCTGTTCCCTTTGCTATACCGAAGTCTACAATAATACTTTACCAACCTAAAACCCCATGTCTGATTGGCTGGAACATAGTGTACAAGTTGAAGTAGAAGTTCCCATTGAGTTAGCGTGGGATCTTTGGTCGGATTTAGAGCAAATGCCGCGCTGGATGAAGTGGATTGACTCAGTGGAAGTCCTAAAAGAGGATCCTGATTTATCCCGGTGGAAACTTGCCAGTACAGGTTTTGAGTTTAGCTGGCTCTCTCGAATTCTGAAATTAGTCCCACACCAGATTATTCAGTGGGAATCAGTAGATGGTTTGCCCAATCGAGGTGCAGTGCGCTTCTACGACCGTAAGGATAGCAGTATCGTTAAGCTGACTATCGCTTACGGCATTCCCGGCATTCTTGGTCAGTTAATGGATAACTTATTTTTAGGTAACCTAGTTGAATCTACCATCCAGGAAGATTTAGAACGATTCCGGGATTATGCCTTGAAGGTGAAAGGGTAGGAGTGGGGAGTCGGGAATCGGGAGTCGGGAATCGGGAGCGGTGCGACCCGTGGCGAATTTAATTACGGGTCAAGCGCACCGAGGGAGTGGGAAGATGGGGAGATAGGGAGTGTGGGAGATGGGGGGATGGGGAGTGTGGGAGGTGTGGGGAGTGTGGGGAGATGGGGAGATGGGGATATTTTGATCAATAGTAATGATTAGGAGACAGCGTTTTTCAGAACTATCAGGTAAATAGAATTTTTTCTCTTTTCCCGATTCCCGATTCCCGATTCCCGATTCCCGATTCCCGATTCCCTAGAACTTAACAGTTGAACCTTAAACCTTCAAGTTTCCCCCGCATGGTAAGAACTACGAACCAAAGGACCGGAACGCACATGGGCAAATCCCATATCCCGTGCGATCGCACCTAGCTCATCAAACTCTTCCGGTGTCCAGTATTTTTGTACCGGCAGATGTTGGAGAGAGGGACGCATATATTGACCGAGGGTGATGCGATCGCATCCAATCTTACCTAAATCCGCCATCGCTTCAATTACTTCTGCTTTGGTTTCCCCATGGCCCAACATTAATCCGGATTTAGTGGGAATGGCGGGATTCAGTTGTTTGACAATGCTGAGCACATCTAGCGATCGCTGATATTGTGCTCCCCGGCGCACCTTGCCCTGTAAGCGCTGGACTGTTTCAATATTGTGGTTGTAACAGGCTGGCTTGGCCTCCACCACCGTTGCTATCCGTTGCTGTTGCAACTCTGCTGAGATTTGATCGTGATCACCTTTACCCCCCCAGAAATCTGCCGTCAGCACTTCTATGTCAGTACCTGGATTGAGTTGGCGGATGGCATCCATGGTAGCGACAAACCAACCGGCACCCTGGTCTGGCAAATCATCCCGAGCTACAGAAGTCAGCACCACATACCGCAACCCCAATAACTGTACCGATTCCGCCACTTTTTGCGGCTCCTCTGGGTCTAGGGCCATGGGAGCATGACCTTTATCCACTTGACAAAATGCACAAGACCGTGTACATGTGGGCCCCATCAACAAAAATGTAGCGGTTTTCTGAGAATAGCACTCACCTCGGTTTGGGCAACGTCCCTCCTCACAAATGGTGTGAATCTTCCGTTGTTTAATAATCCGCTGCACCGTTGAGATGTCACTGGCATTACCAATCGGACGTCGCAACCAAGAGGGAAGTGCAGTAATTTCTGAACGCCATTGTTTTTGTGTAGTCATGGGGAATCGGGAGTCGGGAGTGGGGAATCGGGAATCGGGAATCGGGAATCGGGAGTGGGGAATCGGGAATCGGGAATCGGGAATCGGGAATCGGAACCCACCCCTAACCCCTCCCAGGAGGGGAACGGGAATCGGGAATCGGGAGTCGAATAGAATTGTAACAGGAGCAACGGGCAAGATGCCCGTTCCAGGTTAGATGGCGATTCTACCAAGATGGCTATTCCACAAAACTATTTCCATCAAACGAAGTCTACTATTCTTTAACTAGTCACACAAAGACTTGACTTCGCGGCAGTTGTCTGGAACAGGGGATCACCAGAACAGTAGACAAGAATTGATGCAAACACTATCATAAAACTACTTTTGCGCATAGGTCTACTATCTACTCCTCCCGATTCCCTCGGTGCGCTTTCCGTAGGCGAATTAAATTCGCCACGGGTCGCACCGCTCCCGATTCCCGATTCCCCACTCCGGAATTATGAGTTGTCTAGCAATGACCGAATTAGAGAACGTAGCATTCTTCCTAAAGCTTCACACTCACCTAAAATCGGATTAACCGCGACCGAGTTAGCCAGTTTAACTCTGACCGATAAGAAAAGATGGGTTTCCAATTCTTTGAGAGAGCCTTGAGCTATTCTAAGAAATTGAACATATTCTCCTCGATACTCCCGTCCATATCCCTCTGCAATATTAGCAGGAATTGATGCAGCTGCTCTCCTTATCTGTGCAGTCATCCCATACATTTCCTGTTTAGGGAATTCTCTGGTGATAACATAACAACTCTCCGCTACATCCATTCCCTTTTGCCAAACTCGCAAATCTTGATAAGACTGAATTTGACTATAATTGCTCATGCTTCAACTAGAGTTCGGGAATCGGGAGTCGGGAATCGGGAGTCGGTAATCGGGAGTACCTCTATGATAGAAACGCGCTTATCCCTATGGTTGTCAGTCTCCGAAAACATTTGCCATTTATAAAATTATTAGCTTTTGTATACTAAGCGTTCCCACTAGACATCTCCATAAACTCGGTTTTGACCCAGGCAGTGCAAGGGTTTGAGGTTAATTTTTGGAGATGTCTACTATTTTTTGATAAATAGTCACACATCGATTCCCAATTCCCGATTCCCGATTCCCGATTCCCGTTCCCCTCCTGGGAGGGGTTAGGGGTGGGTTCCGATTCCCGATTCCCGATTCCCGATTCCCTCGGTGCGCTTTCCGTAGGCGAATTAAATTCGCCACGGGTCGCACCGCTCCCGATTCCCGATTCCCGACTTCTTCATCCTTTTGCTCTACGATACCAACCCACAATCCGGTGAGGAGAAACCCCCAAATGATAGGCAACGATCACCAGTTGGTTAATTAATGTAGTTTTCACAACCCCTAAGGTCTGCCAACGGCGTCCTGATGTTAGCACAGGTTGACTAAGGATAGTTATTTTACCTAGGTGGCGGAGGCGTCGCATCAAGTCAAAATCTTCCATAATCGGTAGATTAAGAAAACCCCCCAGGTCTGTAAACACCTTAGTCTTGATAAAGATAGCCTGATCACCGTAAGGCAGAGAGCAAAAACGCGATCGCAAATTCACCATCCGCTCAATTAGCCTTACCCCCCGCAGGTTAGCATCAATGGCTAATTCAAAGGCACCAGCCACGGTGTCATGGTCTTGTAACCCTTCGCGAACTAAGGTATCAAATCCTTTAGGTAAACGGGTATCAGCATGGAGAAACAGTAGAATATCTCCAGTAGCAACCGCAGCCCCAGCATTCATTTGACTAGCGCGACCGGCACCAGCAGCTATAATCTTAGCACCCATTGATTGTGCGATCGCAACAGTTTCATCATCACTGCCCCCATCTACCACAATCACTTCCACATTAGACGCTTCCCTAACCGTAGCCAAAGTATCAGCTATGTGACTAGCCTCATTGAGAACCGGGATGATAATGGAAATTTTTACTATCACGCAAGACGTTTAGGCATTGTTTCTGACAAATTAGCATCCTTGAGTAGGAAATAACCAATGTTCCCTTAATTTGTATCCATATTTAGACATTTATTACATTAAAGGGATATAATAAAAGGTAAACTAGGTGGTCAGTGGTCAGTGGTCAGTGGTCAGTGGTCAGCGGTCAGCCTATGCGCTACGCGCACGCTACGCGAACAGCGGTCAGCCTATGCGCTACGCGCACGCTACGCGAACAGCGGTCAGTGGTCAGTGGTCAGCCGTCAGTGGTCAGCCGTCAGCTTATTTTATTGAAAAGCACCATCTGTAGTGTGGCACAGGCTTTGGCCTTGGCCTTTTGGCCTTTTGGCCACGCTACGCGAACGGCCACGCGTGCGCGTTTGGCCACGCTGTGCGAACGACGCTGTGATAACCCATAAGCTGATAACTAATAGCTGATAATAACTGATAGCTGATAGCTGATCACTGATAGCTGATAGCTGATCACTGAAAGCTGATAGCTAATAACTGATAGCTGAAAGCTGATAGCTGAAAGCTGATAGCTAATAACTGAAAGCTGATAGCTGAAAGCTGATAGCTGATAGCTAATAACTGAAAGCTGAAAGCTGATAGCTGATAGCTGATAGCTGATAGCTGATTAAACTTAATTAAAATAAGGTGATAAATCCAACATGTCAGGGTTAACCATTAGTATTGGAGAAGCAGCCAGTGAGCTAGGGGTCTCAGTTAAAACCTTAAGGAGGTGGGCAGATGCAGGAAAGATTAGGTCAAAACGGTCTCCTAGTGGTCATAGGCGATTTTATGTAGCTGATATCAAACACATTACACCACGAAATGTCGGTCAGATCGATGATCGGATAACCATTAACTATGCCCGTGTTTCAGATCAAGACCAAAAAGAAGATTTAGTCAAGCAAATCAAGATTTTAGAGTCTTTTAGTACTGCTAATGGTTGGCAGTATGAGACAATTCAAGATTCAGGTGCCGGAATCAATTCCCAAAATAAAGGCTTACAGAAACTGCTCAAGCGAATCATGCAGGGGAATGTTGGCAGAGTTGTAATTACTCACAAAGATAGGCTGCTTAGAGTTAGTGCTGAATTAGTCTTTGCGATGTGTCAAGAATTCAATACAGAAGTAATAATTATCAACAAATCATCAGAAGACATCAGCGTTGAACAAGAATTAGTCAAAGACATCATGGAGCTGATCACAATCTTTTCAGAAAAACTCCATAGTGCTAAGAGTTCCAAAACGTAAGCTATTAGCTTTCAGCGAACAGCGATTAGCGCTACGCGCACGCTACGCGAACAGCGAACAGCGATTAGCGCTACGCGCACGCTACGCGAACAGCGAACAGCGATTAGCGCTACGCGCACGCTACGCGAACAGCTTTCAGTGATCAGTTATTTAATGAAAGAGATAAGCATTCGTTTAATCTGAGTTAAGTCCCAGCGTCGTTCGCACAGCGTGGCCATTCGCGTAGCGTGGCCAAAAGGCCAAAAGGCCAAGGCCAAAGCCTGTTCCACAAAGCTGTTCGCGCAGCGTGAGCCTTTAGCTCACCGCTGACCGCTGACCGCTGAATGCTTATCCCGATTCCCGATTCCCTACTCCCGATTCCCGATTCCCGATTCCCTACTCCCGATTCCCTACTCCCATCAAATTTGATACTACCCACAGATCCTCTGGGCGGTCAACATCAGTAAGCTCGGAAAGCATCCCGATAGTTAGGTTAAGACTGTTAGCAATATCCACGGTTTGCTGCAAAACCTCAGATGTTCCCCAATTCACTCCCACAAACAACTCTGGAATCAATCGACTTAGACCAACCAGATAGTAGCCGCCATCCTTAGCTGCTCCAAGTACTAAATCATGATTGTCTAGAGCCTCAAATGCCTGATTCATCACCGAACTATTCAAATCGGGGCAATCAATACCAATTATCACAACTTTGGTCATGCTTTCCGCAAACGATAACTGAAATGCCGTTGTGATTCGCTTGCCCAAATCCCCATCACTCTGAGGTTTATAGACCAGATTTGAGCCTAACCAATTCTCCATTAGCTGTTGATTACCACCAGCAAAATGGATTTCTACAGACACAGGGCGACCAGTTGTAAATTCCTTGACCTGGGCAACAGTGTGTTCCGTCATGCGACGTTGAAGCTTTGCCGCACCATCCGCTCCTAGAGCTGGTATCATCCGGGTTTTAGTCTTTCCCGGCTCTGGATAGCGGCTGAAAATAATTAAGCGTTCTGTCAGTATCATTATATGAAGGGAATAGGGAGTAGGGAATAGGGAGTCGGGAGTCGGGAGTCGGGAATCGGGAGTCGGGATTAGGGGACAATAATTATCACAATTACTACACCGATTTTTAAGCACCTACACAGAATTAATTACCTATTGCAAATCTCTGTAACCCTTACCCTGCAAAGCTTTTTTTTTGTAAAATGTGTAAGTAATTTTGTGTACCTACTTATAGCATTTTGAGTTTAGTTATTAACATAGTCGCGCTTGGGAAAGGCAAGAGGCAAGAGGCAAGAGTAAAGAAAGTATATAGGTATTTTTGGTAAGGTCAAAAATGCTCATCATTTGATAGCTGATAGCTGTTCGCGTAGCGTGCGCGTAGCGCTAATCGCTGTTCGCTGATAGCTGATAGCTGATAGCTGATAGCTTACATCCCTATTTTTTCCAAAACTTCTTGGGCAAGAGACCGAAATTCTTCTGAAGCCATACAATATGGTTTATAATCCAACACAGACACAGGAGACGGTATATCCTGATTGTCTACTTTTTCAACTTGTTCAGCACACTTGGCCAAATCATCTCGATCGAAAATAACACTCTTCATGACATCAAAGCCATAGCGGTCGGAAATTGCTTTGATCCGTTTTGGCAAGGTATGCTGTATGAACATATTATTGGTTGCTATTTTACAAGGCAGCACTCCCAAGACTTTAAGTGGCGGCTTAATTTTGAGTTGTTTTCTATAGCCATTAATCGCTATGATAAAATCTTTAACATTCAGTAATCCTTGATTAGAAAAAGGCTTGAGGTCTGAAGGAATGATTAAATAGTCAGCAGTAATCAAAGCAATTCTAGCATATAAATTCCAAGATGGCGGGGTATCAATAACTACCACATCATAGTAAGTTTTAACATCCTCTAGTTTATCCATCAGCATTAGAAAGCTAAAATCAAGCTGATTGATATCAAGCTCATATTTCATGAGATCGATGTGAGCAGGAATCACCTCAATTTCTGGATTGCTGAAGTCAGATTTTCTAGCTACTTCCGAGATTGAGAAGAATTCCTCAGATTGCAAAACATGGAGAATATTACACTCTTTGATATCATCAAATGCTTCGTCATGAAATTTCACCAGTCCGGTAGCAAAAGTAGCATTCGCTTGGCTATCAAGATCGATGATCAGCACTTTTTTGCGGTTTTTTCGGATAGCTGCCCCTAGGTTAACCACCGTTGTGGTTTTCCCGACGCCGCCTTTGTTATGGTATACTGCAATGACCTTCACGTTATGTTACCTCTTTTTGTCAAAACTGGGATACACCATTTCTATAGTCAATATGAAAGGCGGTGTTGGCAAGACTACCACCACCGTCAACCTTGCTACCTGTCTTGCCAAAGATTATGGCATGCGAGTATTAATCGTTGATCTCGATACCCAGATTAATGCTACCCTAAGCCTGATGCCTCCAGTCCAATTTGCTAAGCTGAAGAAGGAGGACCGAACCTTAAAAAAAATAATTAATCAAGTGATTCAGTCACCGACTCAGGCATATATTCCCATTGAACAAGCGATTCAGCGCAATATTTGTCGAGTGGATGGACTAGATTTATTGCCAGGGGATATCGAAACCTACAATGATTTTCTATTGGCTGCATTGCTGTTTTCTCAGTCAAAGGATAATCCCCAAGAGTTTGAAAACAACTGGAATCAGCTAGAAAATTATTTAATTAAGCGTGCCCTTGAGCCAGTTCAACAAACCTACGATTTTATTCTATTGGATTTCCCTCCAAGTGAGAATATTATCACTCGTAGCGGAATTATTGCTAGTGATTTTTATATCATTCCTGCCAAACCTGAACCGTTATCAGTGGTTGGGATTGGTATCCTGGAAGAAGGTCAGATCAAAAAGCTGGTACAAAGCGATCGCTCTGGGATAACCCTGATTGGGATTCTGTTTTTCTCCCTTGGTCACGCCACCAATATGGCGACACAAGTCAAGAACCGATTGACCGATAATTTTGGGAAAGACAAAATTTTTACTATAGAAATTCCCAGGAATGTTGCGGTTGCCAAAGCCGTGGATGAGTTTCGACCTGTGGTCGTCAATGAACCCCAAGCACCAGGAGCCAAAGCCTTTACTCAATTCACTCAAGAATTTATCCAAAAATTATCGAATATTATAACAAATAAATCTAAGAACTAGTTGAGCAGGAGGGTGGAATCGGGAATCGGGAATCGGGAATCGGGAATCGGGAATCGGGAATCGGGAATCGGGAATCGGGAGTGCGTAGGGTGCTTAGGGTGCGTTAGGGGCGGGCTTGCCCTCATGTTCATCCTCGAGCGCAAGTGTTAGGTTGCTGCCCGTAACGCACCACCGGGTCAAACTACATTTTTGCTCATTTTTGAGGAAATTGGGAATTTAGGAGCAAGGCCAAAATAATGATTAAATCTTGGATGGTAATTGCAGCGGTAACCCTGCTAGTAGCATTCGCTGGTAACTTAATCACCAGACCCGAAGGAGTCAGATGGTTCTATCGCCTACGTCGTCCGCAATGGCTCACCTTCGAAGGAGCAATTCCCCTAATCTGGATAACTATCTTTATTTGCGGTGGTTGGTCAGCGTATATAGTTTGGGAGCATGACCCAGGTAGCGGAAGCACCTGGTTGCTGATGGGTTTATATCTACTACTAGAAATCATCACCATGGCTTATACACCAGTGATGTTCCTATTTCGTAGCCTCACCGTTGGCACCATTATTGGTGGCACAGGTGCCTTATTAAGTCTTATCCTGGGTTTACTGATTTATCCCGTATCCCTGGTGGCGTTTTTGTTACTACTTCCCTACATAATTTGGAGTCCGATTGGTACCTACACCACCTGGGAAATGAGGCGACTTAATCCAGGGGCAGCATAATTTATTTGTAAGCATTCAGCCGTCAGCCGTCAGCCGTCAGGTGACGTAACAGAGGATTTTTTTTAATTGTAGTAGGGTGGGCAAAAACAGTTTGGTTAAAATGAGTCTTCTAGATCAGATTACTTTGCCCACCCTACTTGAATTGGGATTTTTTTTAATTGTAGTAGGGTGGGCAAAAACAGTTTGGTTCAAAGGAGTCTTCTAGATCAGATTACTTTGCCCACCCTACTTGAATTGGGATTTTTTTTTACACGCAAGTTTCTTAATTTCATTGTCCTAGAGCTCAGTAATCATCCGTTCCATAAACAGTTTTGCCATCAGGCATCACAGCAAATTGTAAATCAGCGCCTTTTAGATTAGTACCCTTTAATACCGCATCTTGCAAATTGGCGTAACGCAAATTCGCTTTATAAAGGTTAGCACCAGTGAGATTAGCCTCCCTCAAAATGGCACCATAAATACTAGCATGACTCAAGTCAGCATGCTCCATATTGGCACCAGTCAAGTCAGCTTCTCGAAGCTCAGTACGATTAAGAATAGCAGTACTTAAATCAGCATTAGCCAATCGGATATTGAGGAGATTAGCATCACTGAGATCAGCACCTTTCAAGTTAGTATCTTTAAAGTCAGCGCCATCTAAGTCAGCAGAGGTTAACTTCGCGTTTTCAAAACGAGCACCAATCACTTTGGCATCTTTGAGATTAGCGTTCTCTAGGTTACTATCGGATAAGTTAGCTTGGCTAAAGTCAGCTCTGCTAAAGTCAACTCCACTTAAGTCAAGTCCACTCAAATCAATACCCATCAGATCACACTCTACACAGGTCTTGGTTTTTAACATTAACTCAAGCACTTTTGTCTTGGCTTTTGGATGTTGAATGGTCTTACTGGAGTTATCATTAGTTTTTAGGGATATGCTAACCTGTTGCTGAGATGATAGATGAAGAGCAATTGCTATAGTTGCCGCTAAGACCACAGCGATGATTAAAGATAGTTTAATGTTCATAAGCAAAAGCTTGCCCAGATTGACCTGAGAGTCGCACTCTACTTAGAGAGATACAAGAGATTATTCGCCCCTACCGGAATAAAAGTTTAAACTTTTGTATATAGCAATAGCAGCTGTTTGCTGGAATAAGAGTAGAGGCTTTGGCAGAAAGGCGCGATAATAGAGCTAGTTTACCGTTTGCTTGTTGTCACCCTATGCTCCCTGGGTAGACTATAGGGTGTAGCCTATAAAAAAATAGTTACTAAAAAATTAATTTAATTATACCATGAAATCACATTGCACGACAGCGTAAAAATTGGAATCAGGCTATGCTGCTAAAAGCTGCCATCATAGATTACAGCATGGCCAACTAGATGGCAGTTAGATGAAATCTTAAAAGTTACCCACCAAAGCGCGGAATTTAAGGATTAAGGAAGTTCCATTATGTTAGTTTGTCCCCAGTGTCAGTTCGAGAACCCAAATACCAACAAGTTTTGTCAACGATGTGGAACTTCCCTAACCGATAAAAGTTGTCATGAATGCGCTAGCCAAGTGCCCCTAAATGCTGAAACTTGTCACAACTGCGGTGCCTTCACAGGAACGGTTTGGAGGGCAATTATTTCTAAGCAGCAAAATTCGGCAAGGTCCCCCCAGTATTCTCCTCAAACTCCGGTTGAGGTGTCAGACTCCTCAGCTGAGCAGGCTACGGCAGTAGCGGTCTCCCAACCAGAGTCTGACCAGACCGAGAGGGAACTAACCCAGCCAGCATCATTCCTAGAAACAACACAAGAGTGGCTAACTAAATCGGATACTATACTAACAGAGCCAGGGGATGATGGCACCTTGTCCCAAGCATCAACAGTCTTCGCTGATGAAGCATCGATAAACAACAGAAGTGGCTGTGATCAAGTGGAACTAGAATCATCAGAGGAGCCATTACTAGAGATTAGCCCAATACAGAAGAAACCTCAATCTACTGAAGCTTCGAGCTGGTCAATTCCTAATCTCGAAAACCCAACTTCAGAGACAGCAACAATTGTCTATCTAGACCAGGGTAAGCGTTACAGAGTACTAGAACCTGATCAACTCTATCAGATCGGGGAAAGTAAGACAACAGATGATAGTATCTTTGTCACAGTTTTGGACTGCCAACCGTTACAAAAGTCTCCCCTAGAAGCCCTGATTAATCAAACAAAATTGTCTCCAGAGAAATTTGATCTATCCACAACCCTAGAGCAGCCAAAACCTTCCTCGAAAGAAAACGTAGACGTTTGGAAAGTCCTAGATATCCCACAGAGTGCTAAACCCTATTTGGCTCTCAAGGACTTATGTTACCCTAGCGTGCCAGAAATTCATGATGTTTGGCAGCAAAATGGTAAGGCGATAATCCTGCTAGAAAACCGTTCAGAATGGCAGTTACTGAGTAAGTTGTGGGGGTCCGAAGAGTTTTCTAAACTGCAAATCCTATACTGGCTCGATGAAATGGCAAAGCTTTGGCAAGCTCTAGAGCCTTGGCATTGTCGTCAGAGTCTGTTGGAACTGACGAATCTCCGGGTGGATGAAGACCAAGCACTAGGTTTGGAGCGTCTATATCCCGACAGGGAGGAAAATCCCCTAACCCTAGAGGATTTGGGACAACTGTGGCAACGATTATTTAACGAGTCCCAGCGAACTCAATTTACCTCCTTGTCAACGGTTGTCCGGCAGTTGTGTACAAAGGAAATTGAAACCATTGAGGAATTGCGATCGCATCTGCAAGCCATTGCTCACGAACAAGAATCTGACCCATACGAATCCGGTATGGAATTAACTGAGGCTGTAGTCTCAGAAATGGCAACGGCAGACACTCAACCTCCTGATAGCCAGGAATTATTGTCTGATCTACCAGGAATTGAGCAACAAGGGGATGACATGCCAACGGTACTGTTGCCAATGAGCTTGCAGAGTCTCGATGATCTCGGTATTACAGATATTGGTCATCAAAGAGATCATAATGAGGATTGTTTTGGCATCGAGACCCAACTCAAAAAGCAGGAAAATCCCATTGGTCGAACTATACAAGCTCGTGGTTTATATATTCTCTGCGATGGCATGGGAGGGCATGCGGCTGGGGAAGTAGCCAGTTCTATGGCAGTAGAGGTACTCCAGAATTACTTTAAACAAAATTGGCAAGACGAGTTTCCCACAGAAGATAGTCTCAGGAAATCGGTCTATGTAACAAATCAAGCGATTTTCGATATCAACCAACAAAATGCTCGCTCTGGCAGCGGTCGAATGGGTACGACTCTAGTCATGATGTTGATTCAAAATACCAAGGTAGGGATTGTCCATGTCGGAGATAGTCGGGTCTATCGTCTAACTCGCAAACGAGGCTTAGAGCAAATCACTATAGACCACGAGGTGGGTCAACGAGAAATCCAGCACGGAGTAGATCCAGAGCTCGCTTACTCTCGCCCTGATGCCTATCAACTAACTCAAGCCCTTGGACCGCGCAGTGAGCAATTCCTAAATCCTGATGTGCAATTCATAGATATCGCAGAAGATACTATATTCTTACTTTGTTCTGATGGTTTGTCAGATAATGACCTGTTGGAAAATTACTGGCAAACTCACTTAGCGCCTTTACTAAGTTCCCGAGCTAGCCTCGATCAGGGTCTGGTTAACTTGATTGAGCTGGCAAATGAGCATAATGGTCACGACAACATTACACTAATCCTAGTTCGGGTGAAGGTGCGACCAAACTTGGCTCAACCAACATTAAATTAGGTGATTAGTTGTATGTGATTAGTGATTAGCTAGGTGATTAGTGATTAGCTAGGTGATTAGTAGCTGCCAGTAGATTCTGGTTAGTCACTTTGGACAAAGGACAAAACCGACAAAGGATAAAACCCACAAAGGATAAAACCCACAAAGGACTTTGGACAAAGGACAACTGACTATGGTCACACTGACCCTATTAGATCCGTTAAGCCCCACTCCAGTGCAGCAGTGGAGCTTTCAGAGCAAATCTACGATTCGCATTGGTCGTGCTCCTGATAATGATGTGATTGTCGATGACCCGATCGTGTCACGACATCACCTGGAACTCAGGGCTAGTGCTTCCCCATCGGGTCCGATGTGGCAGTTGGTCAATCAGGGTGCCAATGGCACCTTCCTCAATGGTGTCTTGGTTTCCCAGGGGGTGCTGCCGGAAAAGGCTCTGATTCAGCTAGCCCAGAAAGGTCCGAGGCTGCAATTCCAAGTTCAAACCCAGCAACTCCCTTCCCTAGCACCCTTGCCCTTGACTGAGACTACTAAGCCATGCCAACACCAAGGCAATGCACCAGGCAATTTGTTCTGTATTCACTGTGGTCAACCCTTGGTGCCAGTCGAGGGAGTCATTCGCAACTACCATGTTTTGCGGACATTGGGACAGGGGGGAATGGGAACCACTTATCTTGCCTGGGACAAAGTTAACAGCAAGGATGGATACCCACTCCTACTAGTACTGAAGGAAATGAATGCTGACATGGCTCAAATTTCCAAGGCTCAAGAACTGTTTGAACGAGAGGCTCGCACCCTAAAAACCCTGAATCATCCCGGAATTCCCCAGTATTACGACTTTTTTGTGGAAGGGGGGAAAAAATACTTAGCCATGGCTCTGATCCACGGTGAAGATTTAGAAAAACGTGTCTTGAGCACTGGACCAGTCACCTTGCCCCAGGCAGTAGAGTGGATGATTCAGACTTGCGATATCTTAGACTACATCCACGACCGCCAGCCGCCTCTAATCCACCGAGACGTTAAGCCCGCGAATTTGATGGTGCGCCATCGAGATAACCGAATTGTGATGTTGGATTTCGGTGCTGTTAAAGAAATTGGCACAATACCAGGCACACGGATTGGTGCCGAGGGATATAGTGCTCCTGAACAAGACCGAGGTCAGCCTTGCACTCAATCGGATCTTTACGCCATTGGCCCAACTCTCATATTTCTGCTCACCGGGGAAGCTCCTCTAAAGTATTATCAAAGGCGTAGTTCAGGATATCGGTTTGATGTATCAGGCGTTCCCACTGTTACTCCCCAATTAAGGAAAGTGATTGAGCGGGTTTGTCAACCAAGGGCTTGCGATCGCTACCAAACGGCAAAAGAACTGATGCAGGCTTTGGTTGCTTGTATTTAGGAGTCGGCGAAGCATGAATATGAGCAGAAATTTCACGGGCATAATTTGGCGATCGCTAGTGATTAGGATAAGGGGGATAAGGGAATAAAGAAAGGATATACTCACCCTACCCGCGCTGTCTCCTCATCCATGACCAAGCTCCACCTATTGAAGCGTGGACGCCAAATGGGAGCGAAACAAGTCAGATCAAGTCCGGTTAATTACTTCTAAAAATGGTTGATCCCCGTTGTTCGCCTTTTGTTAATTGTCAATTTTGAATTGTTAATAGCTAATTGTTAATAGCCAATTAACCACTGACAACTTTCAATTGTCAATTTTCATATAGACGAACAACAGAGATAGATAAGTACTTAACCTGAAACAGGATCAGATCATTCTTCGTCCCAGGCTTCCACAGCTAGTAAGTCACTGATCGGGTCTTGCATGGTAAACCCGAATTCAGTAAGTTCCTGTTTCCAGTAGGACCATTCGTCCCCATAGAGCAGGGCAATTTTCCAAAGGCTGTCACTGGGTTTAATAATTTTGGATTCCGCCAGTGAACGCACATGGCGTTGCAACTTCACCATGGGGTGAGTAACTGTTTGAGTCATACTCTAAAATCTCTAAATCAATTCTGTTGTTAGATTGGCTTTTGCGAATACCTGAACTACAATGCTTCCCCTTTGCGGTAATGCGCCGATCTGTAGAGTTTTGTACGGCAAGGAAGCCCCTCTATACTCTTGTAGCGCAATCGGATGCATTTAAGCAAGCCCGATCTGGGTAAATGTACGGGAATCCCTACTTTAACGCGAACCATAGACACTTAGCCAAGCCGCGAGAAGCCCCGCGCTCTACCCGATAGGGTGAGCGTCGTATGGGAAGCGCGGGGCAAGGGTCGGAACGTCGAAATGCCAATGTAATATACTAGGAAGAGTAGGGAAAACAAATTAAGAGCTAACCGCCACCTACTAACAGCAACCTTGAAAACCACCGAATATGGGGTTCCATCCCGAAAAAAACTTGATAGTTTGAGTTATCTGTGGATGGGTAAAATTTCATAGGTGCTCGCACCTTGAGCCCATTAAATTCGCTCAAGGTGCTCGCCTGCAGTACTTTGGTTCTAGAACTTTTTGTATTGTTCCGGGGGGTCGGGGCATCCCGGAGACGAAACCGATAGATAGGGTCGCCTATAAAGGCGAGCTGGCTATGCAGAAAAGGGTTAAAACTCATGAAATAAGGCGACCCTATCCTTACGGTAACTTCTGACCGTGTTGTTAATAAAGTAACCCGTGTATCCGTTCGCGCAGCGTCGGCGAAAGCCGATACCGTTGGGTGGAGTTGGTAAGAAGCCCGCGCTGTCCCGTTAGGGCAGCGTCGGGAGTATGTCACTCAGGTTATGATAGTACCTATAGCCCAAGGAATTTAGAGCCAATTACAGCTTTTCAATGACCCAACCACCACACCTTGCCCCCTATGGTTCCTGGAAATCCCCTATTAGCGCTGACATGATTGTTCAAAGCAGCGTTAGGTTGGGCAGCATTGCCCTTGATCAAAAGGATGTTTACTGGATTGAAGGGCGACCTGCAGAAGCTGGACGCAATGTAATCGTGCGACGCACCCCTGATGGCAAAACTGTTGATCTGACTCCCGAGCCCTTCAATGCTCGTACTCGGGTTAACGAGTATGGTGGTGGTGCAATTGCAGTTAAGGATGGCACAATTTACTTCTATAATTTTGCTGACCAACGTCTGTACCAACAAACCCCAAGCTCCAAACCCCAACCCCTAACCCCCATAGCTAACTGGCGCTATGGTGATGCAGTAATTGACCAGGAAAGAGGACGTATAATCTGTGTGCGAGAAAACCACACGGTGGATGGGGAACCAGTCAATACCTTGGTTAGCATCAGCCTAGAAAACGGTGAAGATATTCAAGTGCTAGCCTCTGGCTGTGACTTTTACTCCTCGCCGCGCCTAAGTCCCGATTGCTCTAAACTCGCTTGGCTAAGCTGGAATCATCCCAATATGCCCTGGGATGGTACTCAACTCTGGGTAGCTCCAATCTTAACCGATGGTTCTCTAGGTGTTGCAGAGCTCATTGCTGGTGGGGTTGATGAGTCGGTATTTCAGCCAGAGTGGTCACCAGATGGTGTACTTTACTTTGTATGCGATCGCACTAATTGGTGGAATCTCTACCGCTGGCAACCAACCCGAGGGGAAATCGAACCCCTGTGTGAAATGGAAGCCGAGTTTGGACTACCCCAGTGGGTCTTTGGCATGTCTACTTATGGCTTCGATGGTGCCAATCGAATCATATGTACCTATACTCAGGCAGGAAACTGGCATTTAGCTAGTATAGACCTAAACACCAAGCAGCAGTCGGTGATTGCCACACCATACACCAGTATTTCCGACCTAAAGGTAACTGATAATCAAGCGGTTTTTATCGCTGGTTCCGTAACAGAAGCAACTGCAATTGTTCAGTTGGACTTGACAAATGGACAAATCAATGTATTGAGGAAGTCGAGTGAGTTAGCTATCGATACTGGCTATCTATCGCCGCCTCAAGCGATCGCATTTCCCACAACTAATGGACTGACCGCTTATGGTTTCTTCTACCCACCACAAAACAAAGACTACACTGCACCAAAGTCCGAAAAACCACCCCTAATTGTCAAAAGCCACGGTGGACCTACAGCGGCGACTTCCAGTGCCTTTAACCTAAAAATCCAATACTGGACCTCTCGTGGTTTTGCCATGCTAGATGTCAACTATGGAGGCAGTACTGGCTATGGGCGGGATTATCGTCAGCGCCTTCAAAACAACTGGGGGATTGTGGATGTTGAGGACTGCACCAATGGCGCGCAATACCTAGCTGAGCAAGGACTAGTTGATAGTGAGCGACTGGCGATTGCTGGAGGCAGTGCAGGGGGTTATACAACTCTAGCTGCTCTGACATTCCAAGATGTGTTTAAAGCTGGCGCTAGCTACTACGGTGTCAGTGATTTGGAGGTACTAGCCAAGGATACCCACAAATTTGAGTCCCGGTATCTAGATGGCTTAATCGGTCCTTACCCAGAACGTAAAGATTTATATCAACAGCGATCGCCTATTAATTTCACAGACCAACTATCGTGTCCTGTAATTTTCTTCCAGGGGCTAGAGGACAAGGTAGTGCCTCCTAACCAAGCAGAAATGATGGTGGCAGCTTTGAAGGCTAAAGGGTTACCTGTAGCCTATGTCACCTATGAAGGGGAGCAACACGGTTTTCGTAAAGCAGAAACGATTAAACGGACTCTCGAAGGGGAGTTGTATTTTTACTCTCGGGTATTTGGATTTGACCTAGCAGAGGCGATAGACCCTCTAACTATTTATAATTATTAGTCATTAATTTAATTACGTTAGTGTGTAGACATGGCTCAAGACCTGCGAAGTAAGCCAATGTCGGTATTTGTCTATTGGTTTCGATATTATTGTTCACCATAAACTGATCAACGATGACTAGGCAGGAAAAACAATCAATAACCAGTGAGTTACAAACTCAGGCAATAATCCTCGGTGGATGGGTCGCTCTGATGTGGATTGTAGAGCTGGTGGATATATTCATTTTTGGAAGGAAACTTGATCTATATGGCATCATCCCCCGTAACCCGATTGGGCTGCGGGGTATTTTATTTGCCCCTTTTCTCCACGGTGGTTTTTCTCATCTGATTTCCAACACTATACCTTTTCTTGTCCTAGGCTGGTTTGTAATGTTGCAAGAAACTAGCGACTTTTTCGTAGTTACCACCATCACCATGCTGGTTGGTGGTCTTGGGGTTTGGCTGTTGGGCGCTCCCAATTCAGTTCACATTGGGGCAAGTGTGCTGATCTTTGGATATCTAGGTTTTCTGCTATTTAGAGGCTTCTTTGAACGAAACCTACCCTCAATTTTTCTATCAATTCTAGTCGGCTTCCTATATGGTGGTTTAGTTTGGGGTGTCTTACCTTCACAGCCCCATGTATCTTGGCAAGGACATTTATTTGGTTTTATCGGCGGTATCCTAGCCGCACGTCTACTGGCAAAGCGTAAACTCTCTTCGTAGTGCTGAGTTTTGACTACTCAGTGGGAAAATAAAACCAGACAGACTTTGTGGGTCCCCAACAGATTCAAACTATCTGTCTGCTGGTGTGAGTAATAGGTTTTGAGTAGAACTAGAGAAACTTTTATCAACAATTAT
Organism: Moorena sp. SIO1G6; assembly: GCF_010672795.1. Classification (NCBI taxonomy): domain Bacteria; kingdom Bacillati; phylum Cyanobacteriota; class Cyanophyceae; order Coleofasciculales; family Coleofasciculaceae; genus Moorena; species Moorena sp. SIO1G6. The sequence goes on along the minus strand of NZ_JAAHFZ010000012.1, from coordinate 154,298 downwards.
GCGTTCACGTAGTGTCTCCAAAGGAGAATCGCGGGGATCCTCGCTCCTTGGGTCAAGTCTAAAAACCTAGTTTTAGCCAGAGGTATAACAGTCTCAATATTCTACGTATAACCAACAAAAAATGAAAATTTTTTCCCCAGTTAGCACTCACCACTAGAAGGTTGATAATCAGACCATAGAGGAAATGGCTCAAAAACAGAAATTCCCTCATCTTGTGGGTTCAAAATGGACAGCTAAACAGAAAACTTGGGGCTGGCGGCATTTCCAAGTGGTCAATCGTAAAAACCAAGGAAAGTGGGTGTTTGCTGAAATGGTAGCTTCTTGTGACCCGAATGTCCGTTTTTGGCTAAATGCTAAACAGCTTAAAGATCCTGGCTTGTGGCAAGCAGGCTGGAAATCTTTAGCCGAAATCGAAAGCGAAGAGTAACCGTAAGTATTCAGCCGTTGGCCTTTGGCCACGCTGCGGGCGCATAAGCTGATAGCACCTCAAGTAGCACCATCTGTAGCGCATATGCTTACGAACCCCCTACTCGGTCAAGGCGAAATCCTTGGTGCAGATGATTAAAAGTCTTGGCTGTAAGCTAATGGTAATAGGTTTTAGGTATTTTGTCTGGTTAGTGATGCGGCTCAAGATGTTTGTCACACAAGCGTTCCGGTTCACAGCAGCATCTGATTGATAAGATAAATGGCACGCTCCTTGAATTCAAGGCAAGCTGGTAATTGTTTATGTTTCATTGTTTATTGTTTATTTGGGTTTTATGGTCATGGATGGAATCAATCAAGCAGAAATGCGGGAAAGACTGGGAAACCTTGAGAAGATACGTGATATAATTATTGGCTCTAAGCTGCGAGAGTATGATACTCGCTTCACGAAGATAGAGTCTGACCTATCCATGTGGCAGCAGGAAATACGCGATCGCGTTGAGCAGATCAAAACGACTCTCTCAAAAGAAATAGCTGCTGGGGTAGATTCCCTCGAGAAAAAAATAAGTAATCTTAGTTTAACTGCAGCCGAAGAGAGGAATGAGATTCAGGAACGGGTGGAACTGTTGAACAAAAAGTTTTCTAAGAGTATTGAGGTGCTCGACGAGACAGTCTACAAGCAGTCCACCTCCCTAAAGAAGGCAGTTTCAGAAACTAAAGAACAGCATCAGCAAGATGTGATCAATCTCAGAAAGCAGATCTTGGCCGAGCTGGAAACTAAATTTGCACAGCTCAAAGATGCCAAAGCCTCGAAAGCAGATCTCGGAGACATGTTGTTAGAGTTGGGTTTGAGGCTCAAAGGGACTGAATTGGTTCCAGCACTCAAAGAAGCTAGTGATGGGTGGTCTGGATTACCACAGACCAAAGGTCATAATGGTACGGTCACCTCAGAAACTGCTACTAATGATGACGATCATCTCCAGTTAATCAAGCAAACTCAGACTTTGGAATAGACTTGGCACAGTCGAGCAATGGCAGCCACAAAAATTAACTGGATTTTCTCGCTAAGATTAGTTTTAAATCAAAGTGCGATCGCTTTTAGCGGAAGCTTCGCTTCATCGGGTAGCGGCTCTTTCAGAGCATCGCTAATTTTTGCAAAAGGTTAAATAGTAACGGATAGCCACCAGTGGCATTTTCAAACCAAAATCCGGCTGATGCCTCTCAGCCGGAAAATTCTAGATCAGAGTCAATTGAGGTCAATTCGAGCCGAGAAGGCGAGTTGAAGGATTTACTGAATTTACTCGTTGACCTCAAGATTATTGATCAGACGGTGCAACCTAGCCAACACCCTAAATCTGAGCAGCAAGGGATGACCTCTGATCAGGCAGACACTGTCCAAAAATATTCATTCCAAGACCTTGAGGTTCCAGCTATTGAACCTCAAACTGACCGTGGGAGTAGCAGCCTCCCGTCTAGGGTTCAGGAGAAAGAACCATTAGCTCAAGAAAGGGATCAACCCCAATCCTTCGGTGTCAAAGTTTTTCCCCATCAGAACCCATCACCACAGCTTCCTACACCAAAGGAGCATCTGCCGCAAATGCCTCAAAATTCCGAAGATCCAGTATTAGCTGAGAATTTAGTCCAATCCGAAGCCACAGAAACCAACCAAGACCTGCCATCACAGTCTGATCACGACACCTCCCAGGAATTAGACATCTTGGCTGAGATTTTGCAAGAACTGGTGATATCTCCAGAAATGGCAGAGTTTCGTGACCAGATAGAAACCCTAGCCCAGAGACAAGGCAGGCTTGAGCATCGGATTGATCAACCTCAAGAATTGATTAAGCTATTGCTACCAGTGATGGCTAAGCTGCTGGATCTCACGGTAGCTCAGTTCAGTACCTCGGTGACCGATTCCCTGACTCCCATCATTGATGAAGTCATTGACCACAGAACTCAACAGGATAAAGTGTGTGTGGGAGAAGCGATCGCTCCCGCAGTTCCAGTAGCTATTTCCTCCCGGATCATGGAGTGTCCAGAGGAAGTTGGGTTTGCGATCGCACCAGAAATGGCAGCAGCTATCCGGCAACAGATTATAATTGAGCCAGAGGCCATGGTAAATGCTCTGTATCCGGTCATTGGCAGTACCATTTCCACATACTTAGCAGAAGAAATCCGAGCTATCAATGAGAAGCTGGAAAATGCCCTCAGCGTTGAAGCAATTAAGCGCAAGATTCGCGCTAAGGTGCAGGGGGTTTCTGAAGCGGAACTGCTGTTTCGGGAGGTGATGCTGTTTCAGGCGCGAGCTATCTTTTTGATTCACAAAGACTCTGGTTTAGTGATTGCCGAGGTACAACCCTCTGACAGCCAGCATCTAGAGTCAGATATGGTAGCAGGAATGCTCACCGCTATCCGTAGCTTTGTCAATGACTGTATCGCTCAGTCTGGGGATGTGGCAGAAATCGATGCTATTGAATATGGTACATCCAAGATCATCCTGGAAGTAGAGGGATACTGCTACCTGGCCGTGGTAGTTCAAGGGGCACCCACCCAGCAGTTCATTAATCAGTTGCGGGAAAGCCTAAAAACTATTATTACCCATTATGGTAAACCGATCAGGTCTTTTGATGGATATCATACAACTATCCCGGTGGGAGTCAAGGGAATTTTACAAAATTTATTAGATCAATCCCTTAGTCAAGGGCGTCGTGATACTCAGGAAAATCGGAAAAAAGGCAAGAAACCCCCGGCCTTATTGGTGCTTGGCTTGGGGCTTCTGGGTTTAATCGCTGTATTTGGGGGATTTTATCAGCATAGGGCTAAAATAAACCGTCGCATTGAGCAAAAAACTCAACTTGCCCTCGCCTATTATGCCCCAGAAGTGTCTGATTATGGTTTAACAGTTAAAGCCAATCGCCAGAGACTAAAGCTAGCTGGACAGCTACCGAATCAGGCTCTGCGCTCAAACGTCGAGCAAATTGCCAAAGCTGCGGCCCCTAACTTAGCGTTGGATAATCAAATTGAGGTGATCGAACTCCCCTATACTGATGAGTTAACCCAAGCTCAAGTCCAACGGGTGAGAAACACCTTGAATCAAATGGATGGAGTGGTAATTGTAGCATCTTATACAGAAGGCCGGGTGACCGTAAAAGGAGCGATACTCTATGCTAAAGATTTCCCTAAGATTATCCAAGCCTTTGAGAGCATTCCCGGTGTCAAGTCGGTCGAGAACAATTTACAACTCCACGGATTAGACGTTACCAGCCGGATCTACTTTGATCTTGGTTCAGCCCAGTTGAAACCAGAGGATATAGGCACTAAAATCCGATCAATTAAGGAATTTATGGAGCGGTATCCTCAAAAGCACCTGAGGATAATCGGCTACGCCGATCCTAGGGGTCAACTTACCGAAAATCAGGGATTGGCACAACAACGAGCCCAAATGGTAAAAGATGTGCTTGTTCAGCAAGGCATTGATCCCAAACGGCTGCAAGTGCGTGGGGTTGGCAAACGCCCCCCAGATGTTGATGCTAGTCAACCGCTGTGGTTAAATCGATGTGTCGTATTTGATCCGTTTACCAAGAAATCCCGTTGAAAGCCCCTTGGGGTTAGCCACGATATCACAACAAGTTATGGACTTTAGTCCCTTGTCTATTCAATCTGGAATCAGGAGGTGATTCAACGACTGCAATAGATCACTAACACTAAAACCCATACTGCTGTCTGGTAACATAGGGTCGATGATCAATGAGGTGTTCAAGTCCGCTGAATAAATCATACCGTAAACCTGTTCAGATTTGGCTCCATGCCCATCTTGTAACAACCGTTTACAATCCTCCGTGATTTATCCATCGGAGAGTTCAAACTAGTTGTCAGCAACCAGTAACAATGTCCACTATTGATCGAAAAATTTGCCTAGTTGGAGACTTTGGTGTAGGCAAAACTAGCCTAATCCGCCGATTTGTGGAGGGTGTGTTTAGTGACCAATATCTTTCAACAGTCGGAGTGAAAATTTCCCGCAAAATCATAAAATTTAAGGATGAAACCCGATCAGAACTGCTGGATATAAAATTGATGATTTGGGATTTAGAAGGTCATACTAAATTTAAGGGAATTTCACCAACTTATTTAAAAGGAGCTCAGGGTGCAATTATTGTTGCTGATGTAACTCGCATGGAAACCATTGAGCACATTGTTCATCATATCGATCTGTTTTTATCCATCAATCCCAAAGGGGTGATTATTACTGCCTTAAATAAATCAGACTTAGTGGATCAAGAAAAACTGGAGGAATTGAAACAGATGTTACAGAAAAAAACTGCCCAGCAAGACCAAGTCATAGCCAGTTATTATACCTCAGCGAAAACCGGGTTATACGTCGATGACATATTTCAGCAATTAGGTTGCGGAACGCTTCAACAGGAATAATTAGTTATATATATAGTGATATATAGCGGTTCTCATAGCAATGAGGTACACAAGATTTTTTCCCTGTTGCCTGTTGCCTGTTGCCTGTTGCCTGTTGCCTGTTGCCTGTTGCCTGTTGCCTGTTGCCTGTTGCCTATTAACTAAAATCCAAAATTAAAATCCAAAATATATCTCGCCTATTTTAGAAATGCTATATATCTTTATATATATAGCACAGTAGCTGATATACCTATGCTTAGTCAACTACTGAGTCAACAGGTCGAGCAATCAGCACACACTGTGTCAAGTCTCCCGGACCAAGCCCTGGGAAAAAATCTAACATCCAACATCCAACATCCAAAATCCCATGACGCCCCTCTATTGTAGTAAAGGACATGAGAATCCCAATGACAATAAGTTTTGCCGGGTTTGTGGCGAGATGCTGCCATCCTTAGCCAAAACCTTTGACACTGGGAAGATTCTGGGTGGTCGCTACCGCATCGTCCGGGAGTTGGGACACGGAGGCTTTGGACGCACCTATTTAGCTCAAGACCTTAACCGCTTTAATGAACCTTGTGTGCTAAAAGAATTTGCCCCCCAAGTTCAAGGTAACCACGCCTTACAAAAAGCAGAAGAACTATTTGAGCGGGAAGCGGGAGTTCTTTATCGACTGCAACACCCTCAAATTCCTCAATTTCGTGAGTTGTTTCAGGTACAACAACAGGACAAAGGCACCCTATTGTTGGTTCAGGACTATGTGGAGGGGCAAACCTACCGCGCTCTACTGGAGGCTCGCCGACCTCAGGGACTCCGGTTTAGTGAAGCAGAAGTGACTCAACTGCTGATCCAAATCCTGCCAGTGTTGGAATATATCCATTTTATGAGAGTGATTCATCGGGATATCTCTCCCGATAATCTGATTTTGCGCAGTACCGATGGTTTACCAGTGCTGATTGACTTTGGCGGTGTCAAGGAGGTAGCAGCAAATGTGGCATCGAAGTTCCTAGGGTCAAAGGTGGCTGGTCAAAATAAGCCAATCATAACTCGGTTGGGTAAAGTTGGCTATGCTCCCCCAGAGCAGATGCAAGGAGGAAGTGTTTTTCCCCACAGTGACCTCTATGCTCTAGGGGCAACTATATTAGTATTAGTGACTGGTCAGGAACCCCAGCAGATCATTGACCCCAATACCCTGACGTGGAACTGGCGCAGAGAGATTAGCCTTAGCTCCACCCTAGGTCGTATCCTGGATAAAATGCTTCAACCGAGACCAGGGGAACGGTACCAAAATGCCAAAGAAGTGCTGCGAGACCTCACCACTCACCTTCAATTTGCCAGTGACCCGCAATCAGCTCCATCACCCCCTCAGACTAAACCGACCTTAGCAGTTGCCCCTGGTTCCAAGCCAGTAGCGGTTAACCAGCCAGCAAGGCCAGCTAGCGGAACACCATTAACCGGCGCTAGCAATAATAACGTTTTAGATTGGCTTGGCAAGGTGGTTTTGGTATCTGTTTTAGCTGCTGCTGTATTTGGCTTTACCTTCTGGGCAACCAATTGGTGGTTCACATTCGGCAAAAGATCTAAGCCGGAACCCTCACCAAAGGAATCACCCATCGATCAACCGGACATAAAGCCACCCTCGTGGTTTCCCACAAACGAGGCAAAGCGCAAGGAATTGCTCGATCAGCGTCGTGCCAATTTGGAGATTAACGAAAAGTTCTACGTTCAGTTAGTCAATGAGGCGTTTTGGGACAAGTACCCCAATCAAGAAAAACGACAGCTAGGCACTGGATCAAAGGATGCTCCGTTAAGAGAAGAGTGGGATAAGCTGGCATTTGAGCTATTGACCCGGATTGAGTTGCTAAATTTGAGTCGGACGGCACGGAGAGGGTTGGGAAGCTATGGGACAGCAGATCTGACTCGCTGGAAGCAGCAAGTGAATCAGGTGCGCCTTTCTAGCCGTGCAGCTTATGATATTGCAGATTCTAAATTCTTTCATAAGTTTCCAGATCAGCGGGGTGAGAAGTTTATCGATAAGTCTATTGGTCAGGTGTGGCAAGGGATTGTTGGGGATACGATCAAAGCGTTGACATCAGGAAAATCCCTACAGCGCATTGAGTTTGCTGCTGGCGGAGTTCAACAAGTCAATGGAACCCTCGAGCCAGGAGACGGGAAAGCGTTTACTGCTAAACTTTCTAGTGGTCAATTCATGGAAGTGAGACTGGCTACCGATGTAAATGCGTTGTTTTCAGTTTATGGTCCTAGCCGTAAGACGACCCCCCTATTAGAAGACTCAACCGAACGGGAGTGGAGCGGGGAGCTGCCAGCATCTGGCTTCTATGAGTTTGTGGTAGTTTCTCAAGCTTCTCAACCGATTAATTATCGACTTAACTTTAGGGTTGAAGATTAGTTATTGGTAATTTATAGCAGTTCTCAATTGGGTGAGCTATAGCGGTTTTTAGTCTAATAATGTGGGTTCTATAGCGCTACGCGCAATGGCATTGGCAAGAGGCATGCATGCAAAGGTGCGCTTTCCGCATCTAATTATTAAATTCGCCACGGGTCGCACCTAAAAGTTCACTAAAACAGCTTTTGCTGCTTGTATCAATGTCAAACACCTTAATGCGTAGTGCTATAGCAGAAGTCAGAAGTCAGAAGTCAAATGTCAGAAGTCAAACTCTTGCGCTTCTTGATGCAGTCGCTCATGGGGGAAACCCCCAAGACCGCTTAGGTGCGCTTTCCGTTGGCGAATTAAATTCGCCACGGGTCGCACCTCTGCATCGCTTACAAAGGGTGTGAGACTTTTGTCATGTCCTAACTGCCCTGGCGACTGCTATATAACAACCGTTTAGAATTCCCCGGCGGGGGACAGTTCAATTATTGAGTTAGTTGTAGACACTACTGGTTCAAATATTAAGTTAGTGATCGGATCTACTGTAGACACTACTGGTTCAAGGTTAGAACCCAGACTGAGTTGGTTCTGTTCACGGTACATACGGGCAAGAGCACCAGTGAAGCCAGCGTTGTAGTCAAGAGCGACTTCATTAATGGCATAGTTAGTTCGATCATCGACATAGGCATTATCCTCTGGTTCAGAGGGACCACCTACCAATGCACCATAGAGAATGTTGAGGTTGTCCGTTGGTGATTCGATGTCATTGGTGGTAGAACCATGGGCTCCACGATGGTGGGGATTCTTGGGAGAATTGTGGCCAAAACCGACGACATAACTGAAATTGTTGGGATTATCCCCAAGAATGTAGTCAATTTGATCAGCCGCAAAATCGGAGTAACGACCATTACCATCATTAACGGTATCACTATAAATACCAGCAAGAAAAGCGGTATTGGCAGCATATCGTAGGGAACCCCAGTCATTGAACCAAGCTAGTCCACCCTCAGTATATTCGATACCTTCACCACTATCGTCACTCCAGTAGTCCAGCCAGCGTTCTACTTCGATACGGTACCTATCCTGGTCAGTTTCCTGAGCAAGAAGGATGCCAGTACCATGGACTTTTTGATCCCAGGATTGAGTCTGAGTAGGATCAATACCTAGGTAGTAGCTTTCGGCTTTATCCAAGTAGGTCTGGTCACCGGTTGCTTTGTACAGCCAAGTTGCAGACCAGGCCAGTTCGTCTTCGTAGCCACTCCAAGAATTGTAGAAAATAGCAGCATCGGGGATAGAGTCAGAGTAGTTACCTTGATAGGTCTCGGCAAAGTCAAATAGGGCTTTCGCGTTATTGAGTAGTTGATTAGCGTAACTGTTGTTTGTGGATTGGAAGGCAATTGAGGCAGCAGCTAAGGCCGCAGCAGATTCACCAGCTAGGTCAGAACCGGGATTTAAAGGATCAATTTTGTACGCTGGTCGCACCATGGTCATGGTTTCCGGCGGTCCCCAGAAGCTATGGTCGATGTCACCGGATCCAACCTGTGCCCAGAATTCTTCGGTTTGACCGTTACTGTCTGTGATGTGGGCTTTGAGTATGTAATCGGTACCCCACTTAATCGCATCCAAAGCCTCATCCCATTGACCCATGTGCTGGTAGGCATCTTCATATTCGATTGCCCCCCAAGCTAGCATAGTCATGGCAGCAGCCATGGGGAAGCCGAACTTGACGTGGTCCCCAGCATCGTAATAACCGCCAGTGAGGTCAACTCCTACATCAGCACCATCGTTGAGGCCAGAATCCCCGCGCCATGGGATGCGATTGTCTTCAGGAAGTTTACCGGAGCGCTGAGCTTCATAAAATAAGAAGGACTTTTCGACAGCATCACCATAGTTGAACTGTGTTGAGATATTGGTGTTGATGATACTGGGTACAGTCTCACCATTTCCATTGGATGAGTCGAGTTGAACAGGAGTAGATTCATTCATTAGTCATTAAAAATTAGTAATCTTTGATAACAAAGCAAGTCAAATTACCCCTGTTTAATACTGGGAAAACGAAACAGGTCAAATTACCATTTTTTGTTGTTTATGAAGATAAAAACAACAAAACAAGTTAAATTACCCCTGTTTAATACAGGGACAATGAACTAGCCTCTAATTCCCCGTCAATAAAGGAGATAATAGGGCCTCATATTTGATTGACAAAAGCACTTTAAATTTGAGTAGTACTACTCTTAATGGCTACACCGAAATAGTTTTGTTTTGTAACGATAGCTAATATTAGCTTACAACTGTCAGGATATTAGTGTTAAATAAAACTAGAAGTTATTGTGAATTTTTAGTAAAGAATTAAAATCCCTAACACACAGTATCTTGAACTAAGCAGTTTTCAATTGGGTTCGGTACAAAATTTTTGGATTTTAGGGAACAGGGAACAGCGGATCTGGGAACAGGGAGTAGTGATGCAGCGCTATACTTTATTAACTCTTGCCTCTTGCCTCTTGCCCTACTCTTAGGGAACAGCGGATCTGGGAACAGGGAGCTAAGGTTGTGGGCCACGCTTACTGGCAGAGCCAGACGCTGCTTGAGGTGCGAACGGAGCTGGAAGGTAGCGCCGTCTTGAGGAGCCAGTTGCTCATATAACTTCCCGCGCCCCCCACACTCCCCACACTTCCCGCGCCTCCACCCCACACTTACCACATTTACCACACTTACCACACTTACCACACCCCATCTCCCCACCCTCCCCGCGCCCCCGCCCCATCTTGTTAATCTGGCGGACAGAGGAAATTCTTGAGTTTTTCCGGCATTTCCTCAAAATTCTCTAGAAGGAAGTCCATTATGGCCAGATGGTACAAATCGATGGGCATGGGAGAGCGATAGTTATCACCTCTGGCAAACCAGCGCTGTACTGTGGCATCGCTACGGGAGCAAATACAGGCTATGACTTCGTAAGTAACCAACCATTTCCCATAAAACTTAGGTGCGCTTGACCTTGGCGAATTCAATTCGCCAAGGTCAAGCGCACCTGTTGTGGTGTCATAGCAATTTGGCAGTTACTGTAGCGCTGGATTAAGGCTCGGTCTTTTTCGGTTAGAGGACGGGGCTTTTTCATAAGGCGTCCTCTACTGCTAGAGTTTCTATGTCTTGTGCCGGGGCCAGTACGGTGATGGCTAGTTCAGTACCCCAGTCAAGTTGGTGATCATGGGGTTTCGAGGGAATGCGATCGCGTAGCGGCTCGTACCGAGCATCCCATAGCGGCTCGTACCGAGCATCGTTTTCGTGGTAGGGGTGACCCTCACCATCAGGGTGAATTGGTTTTAACATAGGATTTATCTCCTTGTCTAAGGGGAGGACCCAGAAGCCAGCGCCAGTCGTGTAATCTTTGCGCTGGCTTCTTTGTATCTCCTTACTTTTAAGATAACACAAAAACTTTAAATAGGATTCAACCGTTAAAAAACTTAAAAAACTAATTTGGGAGTAGCGTCAGAGTATTTTTGTTGTTCGCCTGACGGTGTTTTACGTACTGACTATGCTAATTAGTTGTGAAAATTTAATTAATAAAGTAGTGATGTTATCAACTTTTTGAGGTAACTTAAACGGCGGGAAGTTAAGCATAGTAAAGCGTTTATAGACTTTGGTACTATCTCAAATCTAATTCCTTAAAATGCAATTTTTAAAGAAAGCTAAAGCTTGACAAAAAAACTTGTTTTGCTATATGGTATTTGAGGCTCATATTGTTGGAAGACGTCATGAGCTTGACAACAGTATGAATTAGTGTTTAAAACATTGAATAAACTTGTGTTCACAAGTTTTAATTCAGATAAAAATCACGTTGTAGTAGGCAAATAATTGCGGTCGCTACAGAAAAATTAATCAGGGAAATATCTATGACAATATTTGTTTCATATTTTGTTATTATTTATGAACATACCATGGAGGTTGAGCCAATGGATATCATTGATATCGAGGTGCAGGAAACGATTTTCCGAGGCAAGACTATTTTCCCAGTTGACTAACCAAAGTTATTGAAACTATGCTCAATTGCAACAGATTAGGTTGTTTGTGCCAGACCAGCGTATCTCTGGGTAAAGTTCAGCGGTTGAAGAGGGTGATTGTATTAATCACAATCTTTGCTTTACTCGAAATGGTTGTGGGCTTTGTTAGCCACAGTTTAACTCTCAAAGCTGATTCCGCTCACATGCTGGCAGATATTGTAGCAATGAGTATTGCTTTGCTTGCTGCATGGCTGGCTCAACGCTCCTCGAAGTCTCGAAAGCAAATGAGCAATCAACCAATTGAAGTTTTAGCTGGTCTGATCAATAGTATCGGTCTAGTGGCTATGTCTGTATGGATTGGGCGAGAAGCGATCGCCCATCTGCAAGGGACACCTGAGGAAATCCTCAGTTTGCCGATGCTAGTCACTGCGTTAATTGGCGTAGTGATCAACAGCATTAACCTCTATTGGCTAGGGGAAAATACCGAGCAAGATATCAATTTGCGTGGTGCGTTTTTGCACGTACTGGCGGACGTAGTTAGCTCAATCGGCACGATAATAGCTGCTTTAGCAGTTGGGATTTTCAACTGGCCTCAGGCGGATGCGATCATCAGCTTTAGTGTAGCTATTTTGATTGGCTTAAGTACTCTTCCTCTACTGCAGCAAACTCTGGAAAAATTATTTAGGGAATCATCAACAACTAAGACGATGGCGATAGAAAAACTCCCTCAACAGTCAGGCTGGCTAGAGTTAGGAAAGACCGATTTAGTGTCTTTGATAAAACTCAAAGAGGATTGAAAATTCCTGGACAGTTATTGAATTTGATCTGATATTTTTCGTGAATTTTTAGGTAAGCATTCAGCGGTCAGCGGTCAGCGGTCAGTGGTCAGCGGTCAGCCGTCAGCCGTCAGCTTTGTGGCACAGGCTAGAAGCCTGTGACGTAGCCCATAAGCTGAAAGCTGAAAGCTGAAAGCTGATAACTGATAGCTGATAGCTGATAGCTGATAACTGATAGCTGACGGCTGATAGCTGAATGCTTACTGCGATGCCAACCAAATTTCTCTAGCAGCAGCGTTTCCATAAAGCTTCCTTGGTTCAACCACTAGCAAGGGTTCACCAACATGCTTAGGTAAGTTAAGGTTGCTCTCGGGGTGTTGCATCGTTGCTGGATGATCTGACAAGTGTTGACTGTCTGCTCTTGGGACTTTTCCTGATTTGCCAGACACTGATAAATCATCTAAATTATCACCAGGCTGGCCCAGGAAATCCGTGACAAAGACTACTGGACGGGAGCTATCCCAATATTCCTGAAGTTTCTGTTTAGTAATCCCGTATTGCGGTTTTGGTCCTGGAAATTCAGGGGGTAAACGATTGAAGCCACTATCTGTCAGAACGAGTACGATCCGATAGGCTGTATTATCTTTGCCTTTAGCCCAACCCGCTGGAAGATCGAAAGATGGGCAAGACAGGGAGGAGGGGAAATTTTTCGGTTCTTCTTTAGTCCCTGGCTTTAGTACTACTTGGTTGAATTTATGATTAGACCTTTGGCAAACGTATTGTCTTGATACTGTTTTCGTCAATTCTTCTCCCCTGTTCCCTGTTCCCTGTTCCCTGTTCCCGATTTCTGCAAGATGTCTATGGTCTTGGTTGAGGTAGTAGCTCATAGCACCAGCAGCTCCTAGTTCTCGTGACCCTTCAAATGTCCAGAGCGTGGATAGTCCTAAGACAGGATTAGCCGTTTCAATCAGGGTTTTGGCGGAACGGATGTCTTGGAGAGTGGTAAAACTATGGGTAAATGTGACATAAACGAAGAAGAAGCTGAGGAAAATAGAGACGGATGCTGACTTGGCACGTTTCAGCAGCAGGAAAATGCCACCAATCAGAAAACCACTACTAAACCAGAGTGCGATCGCATAAATTATGCCATCGAAGTCTCGATAGTTGGATAATTCTGCTAATTTGCTGACCCAATTGGGATTCCAAAGCCTAGCACTAATCCCCACTAACCCGGAAATAACACCTAAACTACAGAAGCTGACCGCTGCTGCAATTCGCCCCTGTCTCTGCTTCTGGTCTTGGCAACGAGACCACCAACCAGCACATAGGATAATTAGGGGTGGGATACTAGGAATACTGTAATATACTAAACGAGACGATAGGGGAAGAAAGGCGACGATAGGCAGTGTTGCCGCAATGACTAGGAGCAATATCCCTGATGACCTGGAATTTGTGAAAGTCTGGTCACTGGAAGCTTCCCTAAACCCTAGCTCCCTCCCTTCTTGCTTCGGGTCCCAATAGGAATCGGATAACCCTACTGAGGTCTCAAAGCAGGGATGGCAGTTTTGGTTTGTGTAGCGGTAACTATTGGGTTGTTGGCTACTATCTGAGTAGTTTGGTGAGTAGCTTGGCAAGTAGTTTCGGGAGTAGTTTGGCCAGTAGTCCTGCCAAGCGCTATAGAGTGCTTGGGGTAGTACCACTATCCACGGTAGGCACCAGATTGCTGTTACAACTAAATAGCCTATGGCACTGACTTTAGATACTTCATAATCTGGTGGCCATCGGGTATCCGCTATCCGCTTGAGATTTTCGTTGAACAGAAAGTAGTGGAAAAAGCCTGGGTTAGCCTGTTCTACTGCCATAAACCATGGCAAGGTTACTAGAGAGGTCACGATTATTCCTAGCCGAATTCGCAATTGCTGGAATAGTCTCCAGCTCCGTTGTCTAAATGCGATCGCTAAACAACCAATCAGGGGAAATCCTAGGAATACTGGCCCTTTGGTTAAGACACACAATCCTAAAAGACTATACAGACTTAACCAGTAGATCCAACAGTGAGGTGCCCTCTCTAACCGCCACAAGCAATAATAGGTAGCTAAGAGCAAGGTGGCCAAGAGTACATCGATCAGAATCTGGTGGGTAAACACAAACCAGCCAGTAGTCGAGCAAAGCATTAAAGCTGCTAGACGACCAGCGGTAGGATTCCAGAGTTCTCGCGCCCATTTCCAGGCAACTATCGCACCAAGCCAACCGATAATGGCTAGAGGGAGCCGTGCTGCGTACTCTGTGGAACCCCATAGGGTCGTACTGGTTGCTATCAGCCAATAAAGTAATGGGGGTTTATTCAGGTAGGGTGAACCGTTGAGATGAGGCGTAATCCAATCCCCACGTAACAGCATTTCACGGGCAACGCCGCCGAAGTGACCCTCGTGGGGTTCATACAATCCATATCCACTCAAGCCATGAATTAACACCAGCAACCCCAATAGTAATACGATCACGTCACTCCAGCCAGTAGTAGCAGAGGGGATCCGGGCTAATGGTTGATGCTTCAACACAATGGTTAAGGTCAATGATGGGTTGGTATTTTACACCCTAATACCAATATTTTTCAACTTGCTCTAGTAGTATTTGCTTAAAAGCTAGTCCAGCTCCCAATCTTCAATTTGTAGTCCACGAACTCTGCTAAATTCAGCCGTATTATGAGTAACCACAATTAAATTATTAGCAAGGGCGATCGCAGCGATTTGTAAATCATAAGGTCCGATTGGTGTTCCCATAGCTGCTAAATCAGCCCGGATTTGTCCTGCTATTCTGGCAGGATTGCTGTCTAACGGTAGAATCGTAAACTGACTGAAAAATCGTTGCAAAAGTGCTAAATTTATTGACTGTTTGGTACTACGATAAGCACCGTAATATAACTCCATCTCGGTTATGGAGCTGATAAAAATATTCTCTGGTTGTTCGGTAGCAAGGCGAGATGTCACCGCCGGACTGGTATTGTTCAACAGCCGAATGCAAACATTGGTATCCAAAAGGTAGCTCAAAATAGACTCTCCCTGGTTTCAAACTCTTCTTGCTTCCCCCGCTCTAACGGTTCTCCCGCCCAACCCCCAATTACTTCCTCAAAAAAACCAGGCATCCAGCCTTGGGGTGTTTCTAGTTTTAAGGATGATTTTAATGGATTAAAAACCACCATAACTTCTAATTCTTCGTTCGTTATCCCTACTGGAACGTCCAGATGTAAAATACCATCAGACCCCACATGGGAGATTACTTTAATGCTTTCCATCGTGCTTTCTGCGTTATAGAACTTATCCAAGTTTATAGCAGTTCTAAATTGGGTGAGCTACTTCGTCCGGGAAGTGTGGGTCTTGTGGGAGGTGTGGGATGTGTGGGGGCAGAGGAGAGACAGGGAAGTGTGGCTGAAAGGGGTAGGTTTTTTACATCAAGGTCAAACGGTTTCACAACTTGCCTTTTGATTTGGCCTACCCATTTCTAATTTCTTCCGGATCTAGACAGAGCAATCAAGGATTAAGAAATAGTAGATGCACCCTGACTAATCCCTCAGCTACCCGCTGGGGATTTTTTTTGTTCAATTTTGTCTCAACCAATCTATCAGTTCTAAATTCTTCCGGATCTAGAGAGAGCAATGAAGGAATAAGAAATAGTAGATGCACCCTGACTGATCCCTCAGCTACCGGCTGGGGATTTTTTTTTTTCAATCTTGTCTCAACCAATCTATTAGTTCTATGTGGAATAGCCATCTTGGCTGTCTCCTTGGCCTAAGCATTTCTAAATTCTTCCGGATCTAGATAGAGCCATGAAGGATTAAGAAATAGTAGATGCACCCTGACTGATCCCTCAGCTACCAGCTGGGGATTTTTTTTGTTTAATTTTGTCTCAACCAATCTATCAGTTCTAATTTCTTCCGGATCGAGAGAGAGAAATGAAGGATTAAGAAATAGTAGATGCACCCTGACTCATCCCTCAGCTACTCGCTGGGGATTTTTTTTGTTTAATTTTGTCTCAACTAATCTATCAGTTCTATTTGGCTTACCCATTTCTAATTTCTTCCGGATCGAGAGAGAGCAATCAAGGATTAAGAAATAGTAGATGCACCCTGACTCATCCCTCAGCTACTCGCTGGGGATTTTTTTTGTTCAATTTTGTCTCAACTAATCTATCAGTTCTATTTGGCTTACCCATTTCTAATTTCTTCCGGATCGAGAGAGAGCAATCAAGGATTAAGAAATAGTAGATGCACCCTGACTCATCCCTCAGCTAATCGCTGGGGATTTTTTTTGTTCAATTTTGTCTCAAGTAATCTATCACTTTTGAGAAATGCACTCCTGATCAATGCGATGGGTTTTGCCCCGCTACGCGAACGGGTTTCTAAATTGTTCCGGATTAAGATCGACCGATAAAGGATTAAGACATAGTAGATGCACCCTGACTCATCCCTCAGCCAGGGTAAGCGGAAGAAAAAGGGATAACCCATCCTGTTATCGATTCCATAGTAAGGTGTCTAGTCTAAGGTGAACAGAGGTGTAGCAATTGCCCTCTTGAAATTTGGTGTCAGAGTTATGAAAAAAATTCCAACAATTTTTGAACGGGGAGATAATTTTAAGGTTATTAACAAAGTGCGCTCAGGTTGCGAGTGGGTGATCGCTGGCGAAGGAATAGCTACGGAAAAACTTGATGGAACTAATGTACGCTTAAGTGTGGTTTCTGGCAAATGTATACATTTAGAAAAACGGCGTAATCCAACCAAGAAACAAAAACAGCTTGGCATACAAGATGGTTGGTATGTAGATGCTAACTCGGACGATCCAGCTGATCAATGGATCTTTGAAGCGATGAGAAACACAGATCTATCTGACGTACCGGATGGGAAACATTGTGCGGAAGCTTTGGGACCAAAAATTCAGGGTAACCCATTAAAGCTAAAGGAACATATTTGCGTACTGTTTAACTTACAAGCTCCTGTGTTTGAGAATATTGGTAGAACCTTCAACGAGCTAAGAGAAGCATTAACAGATCTAGAAAGTTTGTATTCCCCTGGGTGCAGGGCAGAAGGAATTGTTTTTAGCCACGAGGATGGACGCCAAGCAAAAATTAAATGCAAAGACTTCTGATTGAGGATTGATTATCATTGCCTTTGACATCCCGTTGTTTTTTTTTATTCAATGTTGTTTCAACCAATCTATCAGTTCTAATTTCTTCCGGATCTAGAGAGAGCAATGAAGGATTAAGAAATAGTAGATGCACCCTGACTCATCCCTCAGCTACCCGCTGGGGATTTTTTTTGTTCAATTTTGTCTCAACCAATCTATCAGTTCTATTTGGCGACCGCGTTTTGAAACAAGAGTTGTCAAACCATTTCGGAGAGGGGGTTTCCAGCCTAATGGCTAATATTGTACGTATCTCGACCCCAATATCTGGAAACTAAAAAATGAGGAATCACAGTAGTACATAACTACTATCAAAAAGAATTATTATCAAACCAACATGGCTGGCACTGGGGGGTGCGGAATGTGGGTTGATCAGTTTCCTTAAATGATTTACTATGTTCCAGGGAGATTCAGTTGTATTGATTTTTTCTGAATCGTTATACCTCTAGGTCATTAGGAGTGCTGATGAGAAAGTTTACTGCTTTGTTTGCTTTAATTTGTCTGTGTTTGTGGATGTTGTTTCAAGCTCCTGCCTTAGCTGAAAGCCGATCCATGCTTGACTACAAGGTCACGCCAGAGGTGATCTACGGCCAAGGGGATGTTATCAAAGAAGACGGTGAATTGGATGATCTCAACTTGTGGATGGATGTCTACGAGCCCCTTGAAGACACGGAAGAACAAACGGAAGAAAAACCACGACCCGCTGTCATTTTTACCCACGGCGGCTCGTTCCATCGTGGCAGTCCACGCTACACCTACGACGAAGGTGGCGCGCAAGACACCTCCCCGGGGGATTATTGCCGAAAGTTTGCAACGCGGGGCTACGTTTGCTTCGCAATCACTTATCGACTGATACCTGACAACCCAGTAGCGTCGGACTACCCGCCAGATGATATCGACATGACGAACCTCATATTACTGATCGATCAGATGAATAAGGTTCGTAAAATAATGGACCTCGATCCCCTGGATCCTAGCGATCCTGAAGACATGAAACTTATCACCGATGGGGTGCTGTCGGCTGCCGAAGATCTGCGTACCGCCGTCAACCATATCCGCAACTCAGCTGAAACGTACAATATCGATCCAGAGCGCATTGTCGTCGGTGGATTTTCCGCCGGAGCCATAACAACTTTGAACGTCGCCCATGGCATGCACGAACCGGTGGCAGCTGCTTTCATGATGTCTGGTGGTATCCTTGGCTTCGACATCCTCAACACGGTAACAGAATCATCGGATAGCCCGCCGATCCTCCTGTTCCAAGGGCAGAACGACCTGGAAGCCGCTTTCGTTACAATGCCCATTCTGATTGAGCATTACAAGAAAGTTGGTGTTCCATATACCTTTGCCTGGGTCCCCGCCTTCGGCCACTTCTACACTTCAGGCGCAACCAGCCTCTCTGGAGACGGTTCAAAGATGTCGGTTGACCAACGGATTATGCAGTTTCTTGATCAGATCTGGGAGGATTTGTAAATAACGTCAATCTCCCGCTTGCCCCATGGTTAGTAGAGCAGACCTGTTTTGCCATATTGTTCCGGATCGAGATAGAGCAATGAAGGATTAAGAAATAGTAGATGCACCCTGACTCATCCCTCAGCTACCCGCTGGGGATTTTTTTTGTTCAATTTTGTCTCAACCAATCTATCAGTTCTATTGGGCTTACCCATTTCTAATTTCTTCCGGATAATGATAGACCAATGAAGGATTAAGAAATAGTAGATGCACCCTGACTCATCCCTCAGCTATCGGCTGGGGATTTTTTTTGTTTAATGTGGTCTCAACCAATCTATTAGTTTGATTTGGCTTAGGCATTTCTAATTTCTTCCGGATCTAGATAGAGCAATCAAGGATTAAGAAATAGTAGATGCACCCTGACTCATCCCTCAGCTACTCGCTGGGGATTTTTTTTGTTCAATTTTGTCTCAACCAATCTATCAGTTTTATTTGGCTTACCCATTTCTAATTTCTTCCGGATCTAGATAGAGCAATCAAGGATTAAGAAATAGTAGATGCACCCTGACTAATCCCTCAGCTACTCGCTGGGGATTTTTTTTGTTCAATTTTGTCTCAACCAATCTATCAGTTCTATTTGGGATAACCATCTTGGCTGTCTCCTTGGCGTAAGCATTTCTAATTTCTTCCGGATCTAGATAGAGCAATCAAGGATTAAGAAATAGTAGATGCAACGTGACTTGTCCCTCAGCTACCCGCTGGGGATTTTTTTTATAGACCTCTTGCAAAAGTCTAAAAATATCGATCAAGAGAACTTACTAGGTGCCCTTGGCAGTATAATTATACTCAAAGCATTACTGGACAATACTTTCGGAATTTTAAACCTGTTACTTTCCGTAAGCATTATAAATTTACGGAAGAATATTAGATATCCCGATGGGTAAAAGGCTTAGCATTCTCACCAACATAAGTAGCGGCAATGTGACCATTACCTGTAACCTTGTATTTGTAAGTTACTAATCCTTCTAACCCCACTGGACCACGGGGGGGCATTTGTTGAGTGCTAATTCCTACTTCTGCTCCAAACCCATAGCGGAAACCATCGGCAAAGCGAGTAGAACAGTTGTGGAAAACATTAGCGGCATCCACTTGATTTCCGAAGCTATCTGCTACCTCCTGGTCTTCAGTAACAATTGCATCCGTATGTCTGGAACCATAAGTATTGATATGGTTAATCGCTTCTTCTACAGAGTCTACTACTTTGATAGAAAGAATTAAATCACTGTATTCTGTAGACCAATCCTCATCCGTTGCTACAGAGATTGGGATAATCTCACGGCTAGCTTCATCCCCTCGTAATTCTACATTACGCTTTTTCAAAGCTTCTGCTGCTAGGGGCAAGAAACGAGGAGCAATTGTTGAATGCACCAGCAGGGTTTCAATAGCATTACAAACCGCTGGATATTGGGTTTTGGCATCAACGGTGATAGTTACCGCTTTCTCCAAGTCAGCTGCTGCATCAATATAGAGGTGGCAAATCCCATCAGCATGACCGAGTACTGGAATACGAGTATTCTCCTGCACAAACCGAACAAAAGCATTCGACCCTCTGGGAATAATCAAATCCACATAGTGGTCTAGTTGTAACAGCTCTTTGATTTCTTCTCTAGTGGTTAACAACTGTACCGTTGCTGGGTCAACTGCTGTGGTAGATAATCCTTTATGAATTGCTTTGACTAGGGTTTCACAGGAGCGAATTGCTTCTTTACCGCCTTTGAGGATAACACCATTACCGGATTTAATCGCAAGAGAGGTAATTTGAATTAAGGCATCGGGACGAGCTTCAAAGATAACCCCTAAAACTCCTAAGGAACAAGTGACTCGTTTGAGGATTAGTCCTTGATCCAGTTCTCGATGAATTTGGACATTGCCCACAGGATCACCAAGGTTGCCCACATCTCGCACCCCCTGAATAGCCCCCTTGAGCTTCGTTTCGTTCAACTTCAGGCGATTGTAAAGGGGTTTGGGAATTTTATCTGCCTCAGCCGCTTGGCAGTCTGCAGCATTCGCCGCTAGGATTTCCGGTGCTGCAGCTTCCAAGGCTTGGGCTATTGCCTCAATAGCTTCATTTTTAGCCTTTGTTGAGAGAACGGCTAACTTTTGTGAAGCTTGACGGGTTTTTTGAGCGATCGCACTTAGGGGTATGGATGCAAGTGGTGTAGCTGTCATGGTTTTGATTTTGGAGGCAATACCAATACGTGATCAGCAGTGTAGCAAATTGATGCTCCCAGAGGGTGCAGGCCGTGCTATTCTTGGGGATTCTTGCTTGCCCCAAACCCCCATCATCGGCTAAACCATCAAGGTATACATCAGGTTGACTATAAGATTAACTTTGCGAAAACGCGATCGCATACAGCCGCTGTGGATAGTAGTAAATAGCTTACGCAATTCAGCCATCGATACCCCTTAGTTGGTCGAGCTGTGATCTAAAAGCAACAGACTCAGGGGTGATTTTTTTGGAACAGTTCAAAGGCTTTTCCCGGCTACATACTAGTTGCATCACCTGTTACCAGCTCGCCTTACCCTGAAGTTATACATTTTGGTTAACTTTGCGAAAACCGGTACGCATACAGCCGCAGGGCAAACGCATCTAATAATTTTTTTAGTCCTGTATTATAGTATTTTATAAATTAAAAAAACACTATATTTGGAAAGTATCTTCTCAACAAGCACCATAAGCCAGGATTTATTGATAACTATCCCCGGTTACCCAACAAGATGCGTTTGCCCTGAGCTTGTTTGTCACCCTTTCGTTGTCACACAAGGCGATATTTGTATAATTCCCTGTAGATTTCATTGCACTCGGAAAGAAGGTCATCAAAGCGCTCCGGGATGGCATCGCTTTTGGGTTTGTAGGGGTGAAACCCGGTTGAGTTTCTCACCGTGTCATACCACTGATATTTAGACCAAATATCATCGGTTGGGTTGCCTTTAGACCAATTTAACATCGCATCTGTAAATTCAACCTCTACCGCTTCGCAGAGCAAGGACAAGGTATGGCATGGGTTTTCCTGTAGGTCACGGGCATCGATTACCGGCGGAATGAGACCTGAATAGTCACGGACTATTTCAAACAATTGCTTAAGTCGTGGCATCCCTATGGTGTCCAATGTCGGATTAGGCCATAGCCGAAGATAAGATAGGAGCATCTCCCGAGGTTCACGAATCAGAAAGCAGTTGGTCAATTGGGGAACCCAACTAATGTCGATATGGGGTAGGAGTCGATATATCATAAACTTTTGGTAATAGATCGATTTGTCGTTTGGTATTGACCCGGTCGTCACTTGCTCTACAATCTTGACCCAGTCTGTTTCATAACGGTTGAGCACTTCGTCCATTCCCGGGTCTTTCCGACCAGTGACTGAAATATAATGTGGATAAAACGGCTCGTCTTGTACAAAGGTATCCGGGCGATTTCCCCAAGAACGTAGTAGAACTGTCGAAAGACATCGTGGACTAGCCCACATGGCGATGCGTTTCAGTTGATTTGCCACTAAATCAATCTCCTTTCCTCGAATCAAGCAATGATAAAATTCAGCGATTATTAAGCGTCAATCATCAATAATTAAGAAGCATAGCATTTTTTTACGTAACACTTTTAATTATGGGTTTCACCCCTAGTATTATCCTTAGTTTTAGCGATGGATGTGCTAAATTGTAATGTTCCCATCAATTATTTATTACTTCTACGGCTTGTCAAAAAAAAATTATGGTAATAAAATTATGCAAAGGATTAAAATATCAGAGCCGGAGTAATCACATGAGGAGCCAAAAGATTGCGTGCAAGTGTTGGGAGGGTCAGGAGGGTAACAAAACCATCCACAAGCAACAGGACTAAATCTGTTGATGAACCGCCTAGATGAAAAGTAACGGCCACGATCTCCAATTCTGAAGTGTACCAGCTTCATGTTCACTCATACATTCAAACTGTAGAGGGAGCAAAAGTCATTCTCAGAGGCCAGATTGTTGTATCCTAAAAGTCAGGACTTGAGATATAATCAATCATGGCTCGATTCATAAAAGATGACAACCGCACCGATGAACCTAAACTACTTCATCATCTTGAGTAGGTAGTTTTAGCGATCGCTTCTTTGGAGGGAGAGTGAACGGTTACATAGTAACAATCGTCCCTGTCAGATATAACTGATTGAGTTGGACGGTGATGTTGCTCATTTACCTAGATTTGTATACAATAATAGGGAACAATAAACTATCATAAATTGATCTTCAAAAATTATCGATTGGAAATAATCAATGATTGAAGTAAAAAAAATTCCTAATAAAGGAAGGGGCATTATTGCGACACAGGATATTCCCCAAGGAACATTAATTGAAGTTGCTCCTGTTGGTATTTTTTCTATAAACAAAATACCAAACATAAATGAAACGGAAATATTCAAGTATTACTTCGTAAATCCGTTAGAGTATGGCAAAAGTAAAAATGTGACTGGATATCTTGTTTTTGGTTTAGCTTCTCTTTGTAATCACGCAGAAAACCCGAATGCTCGTGTGGACTGGATCGAAGATGAAATTGGTTTATGGTCACATTTGATCGCAGATAAAAATATTAATAAAAGTCAAGAAGTTACATTATTCTACACCAACATTGATGAGTATGCTGATGCCAACAAATTTGTTTAATCATTGTTAGCAAGTCCTGTGATATTTTTCATAAATCCTGATCTAATTTTCTGAGTCACATAGATTTAGTGTTTTCTAAATTTCAAAAACACTTTACCAGCTCGCCTTACCCTGAAGTAATACATTATTTTGGTGAATTTTTCGAAAACCCTTACCCATACAGCTGCTGTGGATAGTAGTAAATAGCTTACGCAATTCAGCCATCGATACCCCTTAGTTGGTCGAGCTGTGATCTAACAGCAAGACACTCAGAGGGTATTTTTTTTGGAACAGCTCAAAGGCTTGTCCCAGCTAAATACTAGTTGTCTGATGTCTGAGCAACCTTACGCTGAAGTTATACCATTGGTTAACTCTTTGGTTAACGTTGGGAAAACCCGTACGCATACAGCCACTGTGGATAGTAGTAAATAGCTTACGCAATTCAGTCATCGATACCCCTTAATTCCTCTGTCTGTGATCTAAGAGCAAGACAGGGGTATTTTTTTTGTGTAACAGCTCCAAAGGGTTTTCCAGCTACATACTAGTTGCCTGACGTCTGAGCAACTCCTCTTACTATCAACTTATACCTAAGGTTAACTTTCCGAAAACGCGATCGCATACAGCGGCTGTGGATAGTAGTAAATAGCTTACGCAATTCAGCCATCGATACCCCTTAGTTGGTCGAGCTGTGATCTAACAGCAACAGACTCAGGGGTTATTTTTTTGGGAACAGCTCACAGTAATAGGTACTATAGCTACATAGCAAAAAGCAAAAATTGACTTTTGCCACAGACTCAATGTTAATTTTAACTACTCACATCAGCCAATAGTTCCATTTGAGCCTAAATCTAAGATGCTCTATAACTATATAATTGTCGGTGCTGGTTCAGCAGGTTGTGTCCTTGGTGACATACTCCCACACTGACTCTGCTCTTACAGAGCCGCTCCGCGAACGAGTGAGCGTGTGGGCTTCTTGCCAACTCCACCCAACGGTTAGGATACTCGGCAAGCTTTATTAACGACACGGGATGACCCTCCGCGCCGGAACAATACAAAAAAGTTCTATTTTTAGTTAGTAGGTGGCGGTTAGCTCTTAATTTGATAAACCCTACTGTTTTTTAGTATAGACGAAAAATAAAATATCAAAGTTCCTGTCCGCCATTCATCCCACGCCGACCTTTCGGCAAAGCCGACGCGGGGCGCGTTCGGTGCGGACGTGGGGCATAAGCGCGCATGAAGCTAACCGCCTCACGGAAAACCCCAACACTAGAGTATTGCTACTGGAAGCTGGCAAGCCAGACCGCGAGCGGTCAATTCACATCCCCATCGCCTTTCGCGCCCTATTCAGAACTGAATACGATTGGAGTTACTATACACAACCCCAAAGCAATCTGAACAACCGCAAATTGTTCTGGCCCCGTGGCAAGGTTCTAGGTGGCTGTAGCTCTATCAACGCCATGATATATATTCGAGGTCACCGCTGGAACTATGACCACTGGCACGAATTAGGGAATAAGGGGTGGAGTTTTTCTGAGGTGCTGCCCTATTTTAAGAAAGCCGAAAACCAGGAAAGGGGAGCGTCTGAATACCATGGCACTGATTGTCCGCTCAATGTCGCCAATTTGCGCTACACCAACCCCCTATCTCAGGTGTTTGTCGAAGCAGCTACAGAAATAGGCTTGGAAAACACCAAGGACTTCAACTGTCGGGAACCAGAAGGAGTAGGATTTTATCAGGTAACTCAGAAAAACGGTAAACGTCATAGTACCGCTGCTGCTTACTTAAAACCCTGCCGCCCAATTATCTAACTGATCAAACAGATTTACAGGTTTTGCTTACTGGCATCAAGCTGTGTCGTCAAATACTTCAGGCGTCAGCATTTGAGACCTTTCGGGGGGAGGAACTTTTCCCTGGAACTCAAGTCGAGCAACTCGATGAAATTGCTGCCTACATCCGCGATACCGCTGGCACATTGTATCACCCAGTTGGAACTTGCAAGATGGGGAATGACCCAATGGCAGTGGTTAACTCCCGCCTGCAGGTACATAGTATAGAGGGGTTACGAGTTGTAGATGCCTCAATCATGCCCACTATCGTTGGTGGTAACACGAATGCCCCAACCATAATGATTGCCGAAAAAGTAGCTGATTTGCTGATGGAGGAAGAGCCAACACCATTTAGGAATTAACCCTTAAGTTTACCCATCATTTCTGCTTCATTCCAGTAGGACAAAACCTTTTGAATCTTACCGTCATCATTAATTTCAAAAACACTGATGCCTTCAGCAGTAGCCTCACGACCATTCTTAGCAGACACCTGCATCCTCCACTTTACCGCTGCTCCATTGCCAGCAATAAAAATTTGCTCTTGTGAGATGTCAAAGCTGTTAAAGAAGCTAGACAGTAGTGCAAAGAACTTCTCCGAGTCCTCAGAGACGTTGATTGGTGGCTTTCCCACTGGGTCATAAATCACTGCATCTTCAGCAAAAATCTCTACCCAGCCACCTGGATTCATGGCTGCCATGTTAGCAAAATAGACATTGATTACTGATGCGATCGCTTCTGTTGACATAGTTTCCATCTGACTTCACCTTTATATTATCGGTTAAATTCTGCCCTTAGCGAATAATCCCAGCCAAAAGCCAAAAGGCAGATGTTTGACCCGGTGGGTGGAATGGGCATCAGGCGTGGAACAGGCTTCCAGCCTGTGGCAATTTTCGGAAGGGCTGTGCCAACCCTGGCGCTAGAGGGGAAAATGATGATGAGCCCGCCCTTAACGCACCCTAAGTCACTAATCACTAATCAGGGCAATAACCATGCCAGAATACGTTTAGCAATTTTCTTAGGACCAGGCTTGGCCGAGAGCAAACCGGACAATAGCTGACGCAACATCCAAGGCGCAATCCTGATTAAACATGAACGTAGCAGCGATTGTAGTATTACTAGAAGTAGACCACAGGTGACTATGCCCACTATAATAATCAACCATCTCCAGGGTTGAGCAAGTATTAGCTGTAATACACCAGGAATTACCAGCACTGCCACAATCACCAGGATTATCATCAGCGCTGATAGTCCCCAAGCCAGCTTAGGCAAGTTTGGTGATGGTTTCAGGCGTAGCTGAGCCAAGATTTGAGTGATCAGCCAGTAATGAGCGTCAGCAATTTGACAACAAAAGTCGGGATTCTCCAGACAGTCTCTCTTGATCTGGTGAAGGATTTCTCCATCAAGGGCAATCACACTCCGCATCAGTGCCTGTGCTCGATCAACTGGTAGATAGTAGGTAGAAAAGGTCAATCCAGACTGGAGGCGGTTTTCCCAATCCAGCAGAGCTAAATGGCGTAAATCACTAAGCAACTCTCCGGAAATATCAAGGCCGTGACCAGTCTCTTGTGCTTGTTTAATTTTTGTAAGAATGTCTTGATTTAAATCAAAGCGAATGCTATGAAACAGCACGCGGGAGCGTGTAATTTGTTCTTGCTCAATGTTGATGTATGAGTCTATATTCATACCTTTCCCCTGGTCAAGGGTTTGAGAGTGCTGTTGGGAATGACGCCACACAGGACTAACCAGATTACACCACCACAGCACAATAAAGGTTTTCAGGCTCCCAAATCAAGCCTTCAACAGCCGCAATTTCTTCCTAGCTTAGTTTTCTTAATAGCTGAATGCGTCAGGGAGTCAGTGCTCAGTCTAGTTTATCGTTAATGTTTAAACTTAAGTTATAAACCGTCAACTTTTAACTTTTAACTTTCAACTTTCAACTTTCAACTTTTAACTTTCAACTTTCAACCAAGCTGATAGCTGACTAAGCCACGATAAACTGAAATAATATTAAGAAATGTTAATATAAGGAGTTTTTATCATGCAGACGATCAAGTTAGGTCAGGATGGTCCGATGGTTACAGCCTTGGGAATTGGGACGTGGTCATGGGGAGACAAGCTGTTTTGGAACTATGGCAGTGACTACGGCACTACTCAGGTAAAAGAAGCCTTCGAGGCAACCTTGGATGCTGGAATTACCTTTTTTGACACCGCTGAGGTATATGGACTAGGAGAATCCGAATCCCTGATCGGACGGTTTATGAAGCAGCTGGGACGGAAAGCCCAGATTGCCACTAAGTATTTTCCCTTACCCTGGCGATTTACCGCTCAGTCAGTTTCTGATGCCTTGAGTGACAGTTTGAAACGTTTGCAAGTCGAGCAAGTGGAACTGTACCAAGTACATATGCCTTTTAGTTTCTTGATCAGCCAACAGACCTTGATGAATGCTCTAGCTGATGAAGTGAAGCGTGGTCGAATTGGTGCAGTTGGTGTCAGTAACTATTCCGCTAAGCAAATGGCAGAAGCTCACAGTTACTTGGCAGCCCGTGGCATACCCCTAGCGGTGAATCAGGTGCAATATTCTCTGTTGCATCGGAAAATTGAGAGCAACGGTATTCTTGATAAAGCGCGTCAGTTAGGTGTGACTATTTTGGCTTACAGTCCTTTAGCTCAAGGGTTACTCACTGGCAAGTATACGGTAGAGAGCTATATCAAACCCACTGGAGCTAGGGCTATAGACCCCCGCTTTAGCAAAAGTGGTTTAGAAAAAATTGCCCCTGTGCTAAAGCTACTGAGTCAGTTAGGGGAAAAGTATGAGCGAAAACCAGCTCAAGTTGCCCTTAACTGGCTGATTGCTCAAGATGGAGTAATCCCGATTCCCGGTGCTAAGACCGCACAGCAGGTGCAAGACAATGCAGGGGCTTTGGGTTGGGCTTTGAGTCAGGAGGATGTTAGTCAGTTGGAACAAGTGACTCGCCCTTGGTTAAAATGAAAGCTCAAGGAAAGCGCCCCTACAATAGACTTCGCCGCAGTTGTCCGGAACAGGCAACAGCGCTATTGATTTCAGAAACGATAGCCTGCACCAAATTGGAATTTAACCGGAGAAGTATCGTTGTTTTCATCACTAAGGCTTAATCTGCCACTGCCGTAGATTATGGTGTAGTCATTGACTGCTGCTTCTACACCAGCAGTCAATACGGCTGAATTTTGATTACCTAAAGGAGTGGTGATCTCCTCGTTGTTCACAAAGGTATAGCCTCCACCAACGTAAATGTTAGTATTGCTGGCAACCGGTAGATCGTAGGTAATTGTTGGCTCGACAGCACGACCTTTGCCAGAGAGAAATGCTGCACCACGCACTGAAATTGGTAAATTGGGCACATCAATACGACCTTGATACATGCTACCAATCCTTTCATCGCTTGAGTTTGAGCCAATTCCCAGCAAATTCTCAAAGGGATTGAGGATATCATTACTTATTGTGCTGCCATCGTTACTAATTCCGACGTAGCTACCCTTTAATCCTTCAGGTTGAGCAGAGGCAGGGCTAGCACATAGAACCATAGCAATCATTAAGATTAGGGAAGTTGCGGCAGATTTGAGTATGGGTTTCATCGGTTTCATGGTTATAATTAGAAAACCCCCCGCTTTGATTGCAGGGGGATGGCTATCAAGGTGCATCTACTATTTTTCTATTTCTCAGCCGAGTTGAGTTATCCGGATAAGTCTCAATAAAAATATCCGATTGACTCCAGAGATGGCGTTGCTGAATGATAGGATGATTTTTTCGCCACCCCATTGAGAACTGGTATATGCAAACAAAAAGCGATCGCTTGTTGAGGTAGCGATCGCTTTTTGAGGTCACGATTTAGTCTAAACTGCGTAAGCATTCAGCCCTCAGCCGTCAGCCATTCGCGTAGCCTGGTCACAAGCCTTGGCCATTCGCGTAGCGTGGCCAAAGGCCAAGGCCACGCTACGCGAATGGCTGATAGCACCTCAGGTAGTCTATTAGCTGATACGCGATACGCTGATAGCTGATAGCTGAATGCTTACTAAACTCAAGTAGCTAACTGATTGTCCCAAGTCTAGTTAGCCAGCCACTGAGCTAACCAGGGAGTTAGTTCAAGTTAACCTTGACAACTTTGTTTTTTTCCTCTTCCGCTTTAGGCAAGGTCAGATTTAAGATACCGTCTTTGTACTCAGCCTCAACTTTGGTATTTTGAATCCGAACTGGTAAAGGAATTACCCGCTGGAATTTACCATAACGGAATTCAGACCGCTTGACGCCTTTTTCGTCAGTATTGGTTTCTTCTTTACGTTCTCCACTGATAGAAACAACAGTATCTGTGACTTCTACATTCAAGTCTTTGGCTTCCATTCCTGGAACTTCTAATTTCAGAGTAATAGCATCTTCAGTTTGGGTAATTTCAGCAGCTGGAACATTTTTGAAATGACCAAACTCTCGCAAAGTAGTAGGCACAAAACTATGGTCAAATAGCTGGTCAATTTCCCGTTGTAGGGTGTTGATGTCTTTCCAGGGGTTCCAACGAACTAGAGTCATAGCTTTTCCTCCAAGTTGTAATTGCTTAATTGATTTAGCCTTGTTTTCTGGCCTTTGATTATTATGGTAGGACTTGAAATTAGCTATGACAATTCGGTTTTTATCACTAATTTTATAGGGATTGCCGTTATGAATAAGTGTTCAATCGGGAATCGGGAATCGGGAATCGGGAATCGGGAATCGGGAATCGGAAACAGGCAAAAGGGAATAGGGAATAGTAATAAAGAGATATGAGGATTTTTTTTGGTTAGGAGAAAGCAATGTAGCCTTGGGTTTCATGAACTATTTAGAACTGCTATAGTTAACTTTGATCTAAATTACGGTAAACTAAACACAATTGAGTTCGGTAAACTCGAATTCAATGGTCAGCTAATGCGCTAGGCGCAAGCTAATTGAGGTGCTAATGCGCTACGCGCACGCTACGCGAACAGGTATCAGGTAAGGCAATTGAGTTAAGTCCGATGATGGAATCCACAGATTTTACCCATGCAGTCAGCTACCAAAAAGAATTGATTCTGAAATTACAGGAACTGCTGAAAAAAGAAATTGAAGGTAAAGCTCACTCTGACCGCATTGAAGAATTATCTTCAGCGATTGAAAGTGCTACAGAGGCGCTCAACAACCTAACCCAGTATTTTAGAGAAACTTGACCTCTAAGCATTCAGCGGTCAGCTTATTTTATTCAAAAGCTGTTTGGTGTAGCATGCGCTATGGGCATAAACTGTTCGGTGTAGCGTGGCCATAGGCTCAAAACTGATAGCTGATACGGGACACGCTGATACGCGACACGCTGATAGCTGATAGCTTAGGTTGAACTGTATTTTTCTCGATTAGACTCTAAGCACTAGGTATTAGGCGTTAACTACTAACTAACACCTAATACCTAACACTTAACACCTAACACCTAACACCTAAGCCTCAACACTATATTGACTGATAGTAAGCATTCAGCCGTCAGCCGTCAGCGGTCAGCCATTTCCGTACCGTGCGCGTAGCCCATAAGCTGACAGCTGATAGCTGATAGCTGAATACTTACGACTGATTACTAGGGCAAAGGTCGAAATTATTTTTAGTCCTTGAAGAGGTCAAGTCCTCTTTCGGGTTGAGCTACAGAGGCACCAATATTAGGAGTGATGCCCACAAATTGATCAAATCAGTGATTCGGTCAAAGCCCGACGCTGCGCGAACGACTCTGGTCAAGATCAATCCCAGAACTAGGAAAACCTAGAGATGAAGTCAACAGGGATGGAGTGAACACAGATGGAGTCAGGAAGGAATCAAGTAGGGAATCAATGGGATTGGTAATAGTACCAACGATATCCTCCAGCAGACTGTCAGGTCCATCGGTAACACCATCCGGATTACTAATCTGGTTGTCGTCACCAATGCTGAAACTGGCGGCACCACTAATCTGATGATTATTGGTGTTAGGGGTACTCATGGTGCTGGAAACCATGGCTGTGCCATGGATACTGAAAATGCGATTGGCCTTTGGCCACGCTACGCGATCGCTTAAATCCGCTGAGGTATTGTCACTAATGGTGCTGGTAGCCATGCTGGTACTGCTGACGATGACTATACCGCCAACAGAGTCGCCCAAGGGATTGCGACTAATCCTGTTAGTAGCCGTCGCCCTGCTACTGACCTTGACTAGAGGGTCATCTGAGTCTACTGTTCGCGTAGCGGCGACCTTCGCGTAGCGTGGCCCAAAGGCCAAGGAGCATCGATTACTACTAATTTCAATCTTGGTGATAGTCGCCGTTTTTGGATCTTGAGGCTGAATTTCGACATCAAACACTTGGTCAATGTCATCAAAATCAATGTCATCAAAATCGATGTTAATCGGGCCATCGGTGATGTCCAAATCACCAGTAGTAGCCAAATCTTCACCAGTTTCAAGGTCATCTAGGGGAGAAATCACTACAATCCCTTGACTAGTAGCACCAGTTTGGTTTCCTTGGTTTGGATTTGCTTGTAGATTGCAAAGGGAATCAAGCACAGAACAGCTATTGTTTATCATCGAGGTTTCTACTCGAACGTCAACAAAGAAATGAGATAGAGATTCCCTGATTGACTTTTTCTAGCTACCCAGGTCGAGTAGCCAGCACATTTTTCACTTTGTCAGTCTAAATTCTATCTAGGTGATCAAATTATTGCTCTCGAATGCAATAAAAATTCACGTTTTATGATCACGACAGGGGGATGGTGCCCTTTATCCATCAATTTTCTGTCTACACTCCCAAACCTCTACAGGTTTAATTCCCGGAGCGTCCATTACCACTTTGATTTAATAAATATTCCCAAATCCGTCGTATTTCCTGTTGATTTTGACGAATATCTGCTTGACTTTGACGAATCTCCTCTTGATTTTGAATAATCTCTTCTTGACTTTGACGTTGATAGGTTGCTAAATCGGAAAACAATTTTAAGGTCTCATTGAGAGAAACTCTTAATTGAGTAATTTCTGCTTGATTTTGCTCGATAGTCTGACTATGGCGATTAATGTATCTTGCTGCTGTCTCTAACAAGTTCTCTACTTGAGTTAATCTTTCTTCTGGTGTCATGTCTGATCACTTTTGATTTGATATATTTATATATTATATTCTTTTTTTTATCATTATTACTGAAGTCAATTTTTACTAAAAATTTAGTGCGTTCGCGAACGGAACATCGCGTTTAAATTTGGTGTGTTATTAACCCACCCTAACAACTAATTATTCTATCTCCTCTCTCCCGCCTCTCCCCACACTATTATCCCTACTCCCTACTCCCTACTGTCGATTACGAAAGTACCTAACCCAATTGAGAACTGCTATAGTAATCAAAGTGTTGCTAACTTTAAGGTAGGATAATGACAGACAAAAATTTTGTAGCTGATAACGCTACTACCACAGAAATACTGGAACAAGTTATTGAGGAAATACAGCAAACTCCCCAAGAATACTTACCCAATTTGTTGCAGATAGTTCGTCTGTTTCGTGAGAGTGTTACACAGAATACGGCAGAAGAAAGCTTTCGTCAAGGATGGCAAGAAGCCATGACAGGGAATACACTTCCTGTTTCACAGCTGTGGGATGGGATTGATGCAGAATGAACCAGCCAAAATCCAAATCAAGGTTACACCTGAGTTCAATATCGGTTAATAACGCACCCAAGCAGTGGTAAAACCCTAGAGATTTAATTCCCTGAGCGTCCATTACCGCTTTGATTTAATAAATATTCCCAAATCCGTCGTATTTCTTGTTGATTTTGAATAATCTCTTCTTGACTTTGACGAATCTCCTCTTGATTTTGAATAATCTCCTCTTGACTTTGACGTTGATAGGTGGCCAACTCGGAAAACAATCTTAAGGTCTCATTCAGAGAAACTCGTAATTGAGTGATGTCTGCTTGATTTTGCTCGTTCGCGTAGCGTGACCTTAGGTCAATGGTCTGAGAGTGCCGATTAATGTATCGTGCTGCTGTTTCTAACAAGTTCTCTACTTGAGTTAATCTTTCTTCTGGATTTCATGTCTGATCACTGTTAATCTGATTGATTTATCTATGCTATGCCATTTTTACTCCTTATTCCTGATGTTAAACCTTCCTAAAAAGCTAGTGCCTTCGCGTAGCGGCGACCTTCGCGTAGCGTGGCCCAAAGGCCAAGGAGCATCGCAATTTAGTTTGATGCGTTATTAATCCACCAAACCAACTACTTATCCCCTCTCCCCGCGCCTGGTTACCACACTTACCACGCTTAAAACACGTACAACACGTAGCACACGTAGCACAATGCACGCCAAGCTAGAATGTGGTAAAATAGGAGAATACTTATCAGCAGGTGGACAAAAATAAACTACTATCAAAGAAGCTACTATCCACACCATTCAGGCAAGTTAGCCGACCAAGCAGCAGGTGTTATCGTTAATTCCACCTACCAAATTATTTAGTAATTCAAAATTCCTCAGAATTTTGCCCTGGGCTGTGTTCGAGCGTCTGGATCAGCGATTAGACGATATGAAGTCAACTTTGGGCGAAGAGGCAATACTCCTAAAGTCGGATCTGTTGGTAAATCAGAGGGTGATTACTGAGGCTCAGAGCCAAAGGTTTATCCTGATCGGATCAGAACAGTTCAGTTGTCTACTGTGGGGGGAAGCCCAACCGGAGACCTTAACTGGGTATGAATCTCTGATGAGACTGTACCAAGTGGGATTGACCTTCGATCCGGATGCGATCGCAAACTTTCTTACCCATCTCAAAGACTCCTACCTAACCTCACCATCAAAATGTGAAACCTCTGAGGATATTCTCAACCTAATCAAGAGGGCTCTAGCCTCCCTCAAACCCAATAATCCAGCTATCCAGAGCGAATTTACCCTATCATTAATTGATATTCTGTGTGACTACAACACGCATAACTACAACACCGATGTTCCACCATTAGTAGAGCCAGCTTATCCCTATGGGTCCATTTGTCAACCCGTAGCAGAAGCACTGCACCAGCAGGTTGAGCAAGAGCGATTGCTCAATCAGGTGACCAGTCAAATCCGTCAAAGCCAAGAGTTACCCCTGATCCTGACCACAGCAGTTGAACGGGTACGACACTTCCTAGAGGTAGACCGATTAGTAATCTATCAATTTGACTTTCCTTACACCTCTAGTCCCACAGCACTAGAGCCAGCACCTGCTGCTGCCACTGAACTAGGCTGGGGTTGTATTACCTACGAAGCTAAAGCCTCTGATGGTATCCCATCAGTGCTAAATGTGATTGAGCAGGAGGAATGCTTAACCCATGTACCGAACTGTACACATAAATATCAGCGAGGGTCAACGGTTGCTGTTGATGATGTTGATCGAACCTATAATACCCATAATTGCTTACTTAAACTGTTGCATCGACATCAAGTACGAGCCAAGTTAGTCGCACCAATTATTGTCGAAAACAACCTGTGGGGGCTACTAATTGCCCATCAGTGTTTCGAGCCAAGGCGATGGGAGGACAGTGAAAAAAACTTTCTCCAGGCAATTGGTGAACACCTAGCCGTTGCGATCTATCAAGCGAAGTTATACTCCCAAGTGCAGCAGCAAAACAACACCCTTGAACAACGGGTAATTGAGCGCACCCAAGCACTTCGGGATGCTTTGCAAGCTGCTCAAGCAGCCAATCTTGCTAAGAGTGAGTTTCTAGCTACCATGAGTCATGAATTGCGCACCCCTCTGACCTGCGTAATTGGGATGGCAGCGACACTCTTGCGCTGGTGTTTTGGTCAGGACAGTTCCCAGAGATTACCTGTGGAAAAGCAACAGCGCTATTTAAAAAGCATCCAGGACAATGGGCAACACCTACTAGAACTGATCAACGATATTCTGGATTTGTCTCAGGTTGAGGCAGGAAAGTTAGTCCTGACTATCAGCAAATTTTCCTTAAGTAAGCTAGCTAATCAGCTGTTGAGTAGCCTAAACGAACAAGCCTACCAACAGCAGGTGACTCTACAGCTAGATTGGCGAGTGCCACCAGAAAGGGACTGTTTTTGTGCAGACCAACGGCGGGTTAAACAGATTTTGTTTAACCTTTTAAGCAATGGGATTAAATTTACCCCAGAGGGGGGTAAAGTAATCCTACGGGTCTGGCCAGAAAACCACTTAGTAGTGTTCCAAGTGGAAGATACAGGCATTGGTATTCCCCAAGACCAGTTACCATTACTGTTTCAAAAGTTTCAGCAGCTAGAAACCCCCTACCGTCGCAAGTATGAAGGAACTGGCTTGGGGTTAGCCTTAACCAAACAGCTGATCGAACTCCATAGGGGCAACATTGAGGTGGAATCGGTAGTGGGAGAGGGGTCTTGCTTTACAGTTTGGTTGCCCACTCAACCCATGACACCAGCTACTTCAGAAAAAGCCCTGCCAAAGTCCAACCTAACTCTCAAAGCTCAAGGCACTGTGGCCTTAGTGGAAAACCAAGAAGAGATTGCTACCCTGATTTGCGAAATTTTGACCGCAGCAGGCTATAAAGTAATTTGGTTGATTGATGCTTCCACTGCCATCAAACAAATTGCATTGCTTAAGCCCCAAACTATCATTATCGATTGGCAGTTACCGACTAGGGAGGGTTACGAAATGACTCAATGGCTGCGTCAATCCTCCACAACCGGTGGGGTAAAAATTCTGGCTTTAACGATTCCGACTGTGCCAAAGGTAGAGCAACAAGAGATGATGGAGGTAGTGGATGATTACTTATATAAACCGATAGAACCCATGGAATTATTGTACAGGGTTATGGCTTTGGTGGAAAGTTATAGCGCTGCGCTATAGCTGCTAAACCTAGAAGTGTAACTAAGCCAAGGATGCTGCTAGGTTCCGGCACATCTTCTGGGACAACGAAAGCATTATCCTGGATGTTGGTAATGCTTGAGTTCCGGCGAATAATGCCTGAGAGGGTAGTGCTTTCTAGATCTGGATCCAAAGCCAACAGATGCTCGAGATCGTTGAGGTAAAAGAAGCGGTCACCATCCCGTACGCGGATGAACTGGTCTGAGATGAAGCTATTGAATAGTTCACCGACCAATCCACCGTTGAAGGAGTCCTCGGATATTCCTCCAATCCAGAAATCCACATCGTCTACAGACTGGTAGATTTGTTCAAATAGAGTTGCTATTTCTGGGTCAGAAGTAATGCCAAGTTCGGTGTCGGTGGTCAAGAAGCCAGTGACCGGATCCAGACCGAGTTCGACACGAGCCTGATTGTAGGTGGGAAGGCCAACTTCCCTTCCTCGCGCAATATTGAGTGAAGCGAGGTCAAAGCCTTGACCGCTACCATTCGGGGCAAGGAGGTTCCGCACCCCGTCCACTATCTGATTGTCAACCTCTTCAGCGACCTGGGACGCTAAACCCAAAAACAGTGAATCGACACCGTTATCAATCACTTCTTGGGGATTGAAGAAAGCATCACCAAGGGAGATACTTCCGACGGAATCGCCGTTATTATTAATACGCTGAAGATTTTCCGACAGAAGAGTGTGGCCAACGCGGAAGTTAGCATTGGTAAATTCTTGACTGACACTGGGGTCAACGGTGGGATCGTAGCCAGAGTAATCCTCCAAAAGGCTATCGCCAATGAACAGCGGTAGGAATTCATTGTATGTGATCACCTGAATCTGAGCCCCGACAACCTTACGAGCTGATTCGTAGATAAAGTCGCCTTTCTCAAGTCCTGACTCTTCTAACTTCTCCAAAATCACCGGGTCGCCAGCGTCAATTTTTTCACTAAGTTCTTCAGCCAGACGATTGTGCTCTCGCACCATCAAAGTGTGAGCTGCGGTTAAGCCAATTTGTTCGTTGGTACGAATATCCCCAGCGATGAACAACTGTTCTGGTGGTAATGCTCCAGCACCCCTAGTGTTACTATTAGGCAATCCGGCAGTGTTGAAAGGTAGTAGCTCTTCACCATTGATAATCTGGCTCTTGAGCTTTCCAGTACCGTCATTAGTACGTAAAAATTCCGCCCGCACTTGATCAGATCCGTAGACCTGTGAACCATCAATAAAAGAAGTCAGCTCGTTGATCTGCTGGCGCGGATTGCCAAGCCCAGTGCCAGTCCCTTCAGCTGCAGGAACCCTAATAAAGGGTATAGAAGTAGCAGATTCTCCAAGTGGATCTCGACGACGAGTGGCAATGTCAATCGGGTTAATTGGGATGGGGATGAAATCCTCTGGTGGGCTATTTTCCCCTCCCTCATTCAGAGCAAAGTCGTGATCAATCAACTGCCCCCACTGCCAGATCCAGTCGCTGGCCCGGAGGAAATTAGGCACGAATTCAGTCTGGCGCACAATGGTATTGCTAATGTCACGAGGGTTAGGCAGAACATTGCCGGTGGGACCGGTTATTCTTGGTGCGTTAAAGCCATCCTCGTAAGCAGGAGTCAGGAGCCGAAGTAGTGGTGTTTCGGCTTCACCCAATGTCGGGTCATTGGGGTTGTTGTTCAATCCATTAATGGTGCGGAATTCTCCTGCTTCTGCAGGCACAGACATGGTAAATCCTAGGGCAGCGAAAGTGGTTACTGCTAGACCAAGCTGAGTAGGCTTGAGGTTTCTAACCACTTTTAAGTTAGATAAATGATTTTTCATCAGGTTAGTACTTAGGTTAAGATTGCATCCCAACCGCTAATGTGGTAGATGCAGTAAAATACTCTATCTCTTCTAATAAGGTGTTTGGAAAGTAGCTACATGGTTTGCTAAAACCGGGTAATTTACTTTAGTTATCCCCAAGATTCACGGGTTTTCGTCTAAGAGGTTGTCTGAGAAGTCTCATTTGCTACATCCAAGCCCCCGTTGCTCCCCCAATTCTGGGGGACTTTTAGAAGCAAATTGACTCTTGTTCCCCCCAAGCGAGGGATTGCTCGCTTGGGGGGTCAGGGGGGCAAAATTCAGTATCAAAAAACTTGGGAGATATCCTCTAAAGTAAGTCTTCACGTAAGTCCCTCATTTATCGCCAGTAAATAATTTTTAACACGGGCTATAATAACGATTACGTATTTCTTTTGGCTACATAATTTATTCCGTATTTACCCCATAGTCAAGATTAAAAATTACTGCTTGCTAATTTTAAGATAGCTGGATTTCGGATATCTACCGCAAAAAAAATATAGTTTTACAGAATCTTTAATTCTTTAATTAAAGATTATCTGGATAGAGACGCACAATAAATCAATATCTTGTCAAGCCAATAAATCTTGATTGTAGATAAATATAGTGTAAGGATTTAGGTAGAGGGGTTGACAAAAGCCGAAAATTTAAAGTAGCCATTGATGAGTAAAGCAATTCTACCTCTTTGGGATGAGGAATTGCGCCAGTTTATTAAATAAAAACTGGTGGATATGCTTGGGGAACAAAGCTTGATTAATCAGCTATAACTGGTATAAATACTAAAAATCAGCCTCAAATTAGACTCAATGAGCTGATAAAAATCCCCTTCAAGTGACCTGATCAAAAAAAGCGATAAAGTCAAAACAAAACACACACAACCACAAACCGGAACACCGGAAGGGGCGGTGGCGCGGGGAGATGGGGAGATGGGGAGATGGGGAGATGGGGAGATGGGGAGATGGGGAGATAGGGAGATAGGGAGATGGAGAGATTTTTATTAAGGGTAATTATCATCGACATCATATAAGACAATAACCACAGTGCTTAAACCAATTAATAGATAATGGTTATTATATTTATGAGGTAAACATAATTTTTTTTATATTCCCTATTCCCTATTCCCTATTCCCTATTCCCTATTCCCTATTCCCTAAAATCCAAAACTTCTGTACCTCACCTATTTTATAAATGCTGTGGAACCTCTATATATCGATAATCACTTACTGTAACCACCAACAACATGGCAGCTAATTCTCTCCATTCAATTCGTCATAGTCTAATTGTGTCTTGTCAGGCACCCCCTGACTCACCCCTGCACCACCCCCTAGTGATTGCCGCCATGGCACAGGCTTCGATGAATCAGGGGGCATCGGGTGTGCGTATTGATACACCTGACCATGTGGCAGCTGTCCGTAGTCAATGTCCCACTGCTCCAATTATTGGCTTGTGGAAGCAACAGTTACCGGAGTCTGAGGTTTATATTACTCCCCAGTTTCACCATGCCAAAGCGATCGCATCCGCTGGTGCTGATATTATTGCCATTGATGCCACCTTACGGGAACGTCCTGGAGGGGAAACAGTTCAAGATTTAATTAAGCAGATTCACGA
This sequence comes from Moorena sp. SIO1G6, assembly GCF_010672795.1. Lineage (NCBI taxonomy): Bacteria > Bacillati > Cyanobacteriota > Cyanophyceae > Coleofasciculales > Coleofasciculaceae > Moorena > Moorena sp. SIO1G6. Next base: position 114,888 of record NZ_JAAHFZ010000012.1, on the reverse strand, counting down.
TACACTGGGTAAACCGGTGATGGCAGATGTGGATACCCTTGAGAGTGCGATCGCAGCACAAGCCGCTGGTGTTGATTTAGTTGGTACCACCCTCTATGGCTACACCGCTCAAACCAGCCATCTTTGTCCTCCCGGCTTTGGCCTACTCAGCCAGTTGGTGAAGCATTTAGATATCCCAGCCATTTGCGAAGGGGGTATTGCCAGCCCCAAGATGGCTCAAACTGCGCTAGAATTGGGAGCCTATGCGGTTGTTGTCGGCACTGCGATTACTGGTATTGATTTGCAAGTTAAGGCTTTTGTCGAGTCATTAGTTAATTGAACATGGTTACAGGGTTTTTCAAGTAGATGAGGTACAGTCTTTATTGGCGCTAATTGCCTTTAAGACCTTCTTACCTTTCTGCCCTCTGCCTTCTGCCCTCTGCCTTAAAAGGATAAGCAAAGTACCTCACCCAATGGAAAACTGCTATAATTGCCCTTGCTAGAAGCTGGAAAACCTATCTTATTATTGAGAACCCAGTTTCTGTAGCCAGTCTTGACCCAACTGAATGGTAATATCTGAGGAAAAAGCACCGGTGCTTTCCACCCGCACTTCCCCAAATCCCAAATAGTTACGGATAGTGGCAGCACTTTCATCGTCTCCCTGTTGGGCAATAATGCGAGTGGTGCGCAATGGTTCCCTAGACAATTTCTGATCAATACGAACATTCTGGTAGCCAGCTTGGTTAAGTTTCCGGAGCATAGCTTTAGCGACTTCAGAAGAATCTGTAGTGTATTGAATCGCAATCCGCAGGGATGTGGAGTTGGCATTGGAGTAATAGCTATAGCCTTGACCAAAGTGCTGACCCACCATCTGCTGGATGCGGCGGTGGTTTGGCAACCAGTAACTGGCTTGTTTCTTGCCATCGTTGCTAAATCGACCAGGCAGCATTAGCATTTGGACATTGGCTCGTTTAGTCTTGGTGGCAAAACCCGCTAATGCCACTAGCTCTTCTACACTTAAGTTGGTGTCAATGTGGGACTGAATAACTGAGAGGATTTGTGGGATTCGTGCGATAGTACTAGGTTTTAGTGCCTGTTCTACCAATGCCCTCATCAGCATTTGTTGCCGCTGAACTCGACCAATATCCCCATACTTGTCGTAGCGAAACCGCAGGAACTGCATCGCTTTATTACCATCCAGGTGCTGTCTGCCTTTTTTGAGGTTGATATAAAGGTGTTGAGAGTGGTCAGTGTACTTCATATCCTTGGGAATATAGACCGTAACTCCTCCCAAGGCATCCACCAGTTTTTCCACACCCTGAACGTTTACTCGGATATAACGGTCAATGGGCACATCATCGAGAAGATCACTGACCGCCTTTGCTGTGAGGGCAGGTCCGCCAAAATAATTGGCAGCATTGAGCTTGATTTTACCATGTTTCTCAATACGAGTTTGAGTATCACGAGGCATGGACAGCACTTTGACTTTTTCCCCATTTGGGTCAAACCGTAGCAGGAGCATGGTATCTGACAAACCCTCTAAGGAATTGACCAGAGCGTGGTATCCCAGGTCTACTTCTGGGGGTTGCTTGAGATCAGAGGTTAGGACTTTAATACCAAGAAATAAGATATTAACTGGTCGAGTCAACTCCGGCAAGTGCATGCTGTTGCTGGAGATGGTTTCTTCTTGGTTAAATACAGATTTCTCGTCCGGAGTCAGTTCATTTTGCAGCAAAGGGGTACTTGCCAGGGATACAGCTAGGATTGCACCTGCTGCCGCAGATGACATGGCCACTGCGGTAAAACCTAGCCAAAGCCAGAGCAAATTCCCTCCCTTGACTTTTACCTTTTTTCTGCGAACGGGGCGAGTAGGTCTTCTCACTACACGGCGTTTTCGATAAGTTCTTTGAACTGGCACTGGGCTTCCTCACACACAGGCAATAGGGATGGTATTGACAGAAGAAGACTATTCACTGCTGACCGGTTTCACATGCTTGACCTGGAGCTTCCATCTTAAGGTTTAGTATTAATACTCTATAGCAGGTTTTTTAACAGGTTGCTGCCTGATCAGGTAAATTTTCGATCAAGCTTGCCCAATCCGTCAGTCAAAACCATCATTAGAGTACATCATTTATTTAAGTAAACCCCTAGACTAGGACAAATACTTGCCCAGGATTCCTTCAGAGATCCGGCTAATCCAAGGCAGGCGTGGTGACTGGCGCTGCCATAAGCGCACCATCACAGCGAAACTGACCAGAAAATAGCCAGATGTCAGCATAGCATTGAGAAACAGCAAGCGTAATGTCCAAAATTCCGACAATTGTGCTCCTGCTGATAATAAACTGTACCCTAGCAACCAACCAAAGGCCAAGGTGACGGACAAGCGACTCACCGTTTTTTCCTGTCGGTTTCCCTGAGAGTGGTACAATGTCCACAGTGCTGGAAACAAGCCAAAGATGGGGACAAGGTAAATAAATAGCTGTAAGCGCTGATTATCGTGATTGTCGGTAGAATTAGTCTTTTTCACATTATGTTCCATCCGCAGCTTGCCTTAAGAATCCCTCAAACCCCATGACTTGGTGGTTTTACCTCTTATCATGACATTACCTAGTGGTTATTCACCAATGGCAATAATATAGTAATAGCAATAGGGCAATGGCAACATGGATAATCAACTAAGCTTCATTCTCAAACTCGTCATCCTCTCCACGATAATTTCTGTTATTATTAAATACGTTGCCCCCAGTGTACCCATTGCCGCTACATCCGTTAATGGGATGATCGGGATCCTGGCTCCAACGGTGATTTTAGCGATCGCATTAGTAGGTCGAGCCTGGAGCTATCGGCAGTTTGATTGATAGGCTAGTGGTAAGCTCACCTAAGTTTCGCGGCGCACGATCATAGGTTTCCCGAGAGGTTAAGACAGACCTTGGCTCAATCCTGATGGTGAAGACGATTCCAGTCACAGAACTTAGCTTGCATGACGTGAAGGTCAAATTTGACCTGACCCCAGCAGAGGATGACGAATTTTTCCGAGAGTGGCAGGACGAGTTACCAGAACTTACCGACACTGAAAGGCAGTCCTTAGAGCAAGTTAAGGCTCACATGCTATACCTGGAACAGTACCCGATGGTGGAAGACATTGTCAAAATGGTAGTGCTGTCTCCCTTGTTAGGACTAGCGGGTTTTTATGGTTCTCCCTTTCACCTCAAGACAGAGGCCGCAATAGAAATTGCCGCTGTTGAGGAGCACGAAATCCTGCGGGGACGTATTGATGTGTTGGTGCTACAAGAGCAGTTGTGACTACTCCTACATCAAATCAAAGATTATGATGTAGGCGCGCTCTTACTCACGAATGAGACTTACTGTTCCTCGATATCCTGTATCGATTTACCACAGCCATTGAGCGGCAGTCCAACCGCCATCAATCTATCATACCAAAACCAAGAGACCCCGTCAGGTAATTCCCCTCCCGCCCATGAAGCGCGGGTATAACGGGAGACCCCTTACCTGTTTAGTTGGGTATTAGCGATTGAATCGAAACAAGCTGGTTTCTCTCTCAAGTCAGCAATTCCTCAGGCATTGACCTACATGATGGCTAATCCTAATCAGTTGCGCCCTAGTTTTGGATTGGTGACTAATGGCACTAATTTCCGGTTTTTGAAACTAACCAAATCCGGTAGACCGATGTATGCTCTTTCCGATGAGTTTACCCTCTATCGTGGCAATGACTGGTATAATGTGCTTAGGATCCTCAAGCGAATTGCTGAATTGGTAGTGATGTGAACTATAGGAGTTCTCAAATGCTGTGAGGTACTTTCTTCCTGGGTTTTAGGGAGCAGGGAGCAGGGAGTAGGGAGTAGAGAGTAGGGGGAATAAAATTGACTGTAAGCGATCGCGTAGCGGCTCTCAAAGAGCATCGCTCTAGGATTGTTCTGCATGATTTGTACCTGTGATCGGTTCTTTGACAATCAATCATTGTTCCCTGTTCTCTGGTAAGCTATCAGCTGTCAGCCTTTAGCTGATAGCTGATAGCTAAATCCAAATGCGTTCGCTTAGCGGCTCCATTGGACCATCGCGTAGCGTGACTTTAGGTCAATCGCTTACATTTATGGCGCTATACAAAAAAAAGCCTGCACTCAGCAGGCTACCGATGTTTTCAGAAAGATTTAGTTGATATAAGCTCAAGTCCAAACCATAAATCAACCAACGACAATGTACTCACTATTCACCGCAGCGGTTAGTGTGCCCTGATCCAGCAAAGCCTGATAAACCATCGCAGCTACCTCAGCACGAGTAGCCTCACGCACAGGATTGAGCTTCCTCTGGTCAGGGGAATTCACCACAATCAGTTTTTTAGTAGCCGTTATGACTTGATCTTTGGCATAGCTGGGAATCTTGTCTTTGTCATCATACAAATCCAAAGCATTGGGGTCTGATTCGTTTAAACCCAAGCCATTTACTAAGGAAACAATCACATCCGCTCGCTTAACATTATCGGCCTGTCCGAAGTTGCCATTACTGTAACCAGAAAGGAATCCACCGCGATAGGCTTTTTGAATCGCATCCTTAGCCCAAGACTTATCACTGACATCTTTGAATTGCTTGGCTTCCCTTTTCGGTGAAGGGTTGAACGCTTTGCTAATCAAGGCCGCATATTGAGCACGGTTGATCTTATCATCAGGTTTAAAGTTACTGTTGTCAACACCTGAAATCATACCTTCTGACAACAATTCCTGAATAAACTCTTTCGCCCAGTGGTCTTGAATGTCTGCGAATGTGGGTATCCCGTCGTCTGGAAATTTAACAATATATTGATTAGTAATAGCGCTGACTTTATTAGCATCCACCAAGGCTTGATAAACCATGGCAGATACTTCAGCACGGGTAGCATTGCGAGTGGGGTTGAGTTGCCTGAGATTGCTGTGATTTACGATAATTTCCTTTTTGGTTGCGGTTTTGACAGCCTCAATGGCGTAGCTAGGAATGGAACCACTGTCATCGTAGGCTTGTAAGGCATTGGGACTGGCAGCCGTTAAGTCTAACCCATTCACCAGTGAAACAATTATTTGGGCACGCTGAACCTTGTCTGTGGGTTTGAATGTCCCCCCAGGGTAGCCAGAGAGGAATCCACCACGATAGGCTTGTTTAATCTTTTCGTAAGCCCAATAAGTGGAAGGAACATCACTGAAATTTTTGGCCTCCCTTTCAGCTGAAGGATTGAAAGCATTAACCAACAAGGCCGCATATTCAGCACGGGTCATGGTTTGGTTTGGCTTAAAGCTGTTATCCTTGAAGCCACTAACGTATCCTTTAGCGTACAATCCCTCGATGAAATCCTCTGCCCAATGACCAGCAATATCAGTTAACTTTTTAGTTGGAGTAGGTGTTGGAGTAGGTGTTGGAGTAGGTGTTGGAGTTGGAGTAGGTGTTGGAGTTGGAGTAGGTGTTGGAGTTGGAGTAGGTGTTGGAGTTGGAGTAGGTGTTGGAGTTGGAGTAGGTGTTGGAGTTGGAGGCACAACAACGATCGCGTCATCAATTTGAACCGGACCACTGGCTTTTGAGGCAACTAAAAAATTGCCCACTGAAATCAGCTTAACCGTGGTGTAATTTTTTAAATCAAACTCACCGTTGTTACGCAGTACGTTTTCCCCTGGGTCTCCTGCGGTTCCCAAATCTGGCAAACCCTTGCCAGAAACTGACAGACCAAATCTTTCGTTGTTTTCAATCCGATTCTTACGCAGTATCGGTCGAGCGTCCCCAGAAACCACTATCCCAAATATGTTTTCAGAGGTTTGGTTCTCGACCAGCCTTGGCGCTGCATTACTATCAACAGCAATGCCATTACCCATTTTTTTACAGGTATTCCCTTGGATGTTCCCTTTGGCATCCCTGGTAATCGATATCCCTTGGCCCTCTATACCGCTACCAATGAAATTATTATCTTTAATTTCTGGTGTGGCTTCACCAGTGACATTAACCCCTTCACGATTGCACTCTTTGAAGGTACAATTAGCAACGATAGGGCTACCAGACTCAATCCAGGCCCCAGTGCCTCGGCGCTCACGATTGGTCATAGTTACTCCCCTGAGGTCGGTATCCTTAGCTAGGATAAGGGTCACGTTTTGACCACCACCGAAACGGGTGTTGAACAATCCGTTGCCTTCAATTAAGATGTCCTTGCCTTTGTTGGCTTCATCCCCTATAATTTTTACACCGGAGGGAGCTTTCAGCGGAAAGGTTTCACCACTGGCTGTATTATAAGTACCAGGTTTTAGTTGAATCTGGTCACCTGATCCAGCTGAATCGAAGGCTTTAGTAATAGTTTTAAAGGGCGTAGATTCGCTACCATCAGCGCTATCACTTCCAGTAGCTGGATTGACGTATAGAGTTGCCATAATTTAGGATTACCCAAAACGCTTAAGAACACAGCAAAACTGCGGTGTCACCCATGAGAGGGTTCACCACTTGCTAATTTCCTGAGCAGGAGGCTAACTTTCTTTAGAAATACTCTTAAGAATTGTTACCCAGATAGTGTGCCTGCTTTTATTGCTTATATCTCACAGTTTAAGCTCGATTTTCACTAAATGTCCATTGAGACTTAAGCAGATTTACTCTGGATTTCTTGTTCTGGCAATGTCAGAATCTCTACACCGTCAGGGGTGACAACTATAGTGTGTTCAAATTGGGCAGAAAGTTTGCGATCGCGTGTTACAGCTGTCCACTTATCAGCTAATATCTCCACTTCGTGGGTACCTTCGTTAATCATGGGCTCGATAGTGAAAACCATCCCAGCCCGGAGGCGTTTTCCTTTCCCTCGGGTGCCATAGTGAGGAATTTGGGGAGCTGTATGGAAAATCTTGCTAATCCCATGTCCAACAAAGTCTCGCACTACGGAAAAGCCGTTGGACTCGGCATACTCTTGGATAGCAGCACCAATATCGCCAACCCTTGCTCCTGGCTTGACCTCAGCAATGCCCCGCATCATACATTCTTCAGTAACTTCCACCAGCTTTTTTGCTAGGGGTGAGGGGGTACCAACAAAAAAGGTTCTAGAGGTATCCCCGTGATATCCATCCACCTTTGGTGTTACGTCTATATTAATGATGTCCCCATCTTTAAGGATTTGCTTACCGTTAGGGATACCGTGACAGACAACTTCATTGATACTGGTACAGATAGATTTAGGAAAGCCCTGGTAGCCTAAGGGAGCACTGATTGCCCCATGCTCTTTTGTCCAGCGCTCAGCTTCATCATTAATCTCATTGGTGCTTACCCCTGGCTTAACCATGGGTTCTAAATGGTCTAACAGTGCAGTGGCTAAGCGTCCAGCAAGACGCATTTTAGCTATTTCTCTACTGGATAAGAGCACAATTCTTTCAGCTGCCATGAGTTTTTATTCCGTCAATTACCCCAAAACCTGGGAAAAATTATACTATTTGTTGTTTTTTTAATTGTACAATAATATGATCCCTAATTAACGCGGGTTGGCTTGAGAGCAATAGGTAAGGTACATTCTGGATTTTAGGGAATCGGGAATCGGGAATCGGGAATCGGGAATCGGGATTCGGGAATCGGGAATCGGGATTCGGGATTCGGGAACAGGTAAAAATCCTGTGTACCTCCTCTTTTGCTTGCTATCCAAAGCCAGAATATTTCAATAGAATAGGTCAGTTGATAGAACCAAGTAGGAGTCGATTTTGGAGGTCAAAGCCGCAGTAGCTTTTGAAGCAGGCAAGCCTTTATCCATTGAAACGGTTCAGGTAGCCGAACCTAAGGCGGGTGAGGTGATGGTGGAAATTAAAGCAACCGGAGTATGCCATACCGATGCCTATACCCTCTCTGGCGCAGATCCAGAAGGACTATTCCCAGCCATTCTAGGACATGAGGGAGCAGGTGTAGTGGTTGAGGTGGGTGAAGGGGTGACTAGCGTCGAGGTAGGAGACCATGTAATTCCCCTCTATATCCCTGAGTGCCGTCAGTGTGAATACTGCTTAAGTGTTGACACTCCCCGCCCTGGAAGGACGGGGATTCTTGCTTCTACGAGGTGACTTGTTTAACCAGGCCGGAGCCAGAAAAAATAGAGGTCTCATCTCCACAAGCGTACTTGGTCTATGACCCAGGTTTCGGTGTGCCCCACCGTACCTAATCTAGTTAACAAGTTAGATAAACTTTTTCTTGATATTATGTTTTCGTAGATATCCAAATCGTTAGATTTGATTATGCAATAAGCTGATATCTTAGCTTATTTTTTACATCATCTACTTATTTTACTATCATGTTTATCTATAACACTAATTGTTTTTATCTTAACACGATGCGATCAAACCGTCAAGTCTTAATTTCAAAAAAAGCCGTCCTATAAGGACGGGGCGCGATTACCCAAATTTTTTGGTAAAACTAATCTCTGTCAGGCAATTCGGAATACCCAAGGACGTGGTTTGATGCCCGATGGTACCAGTCGCTTCTCTGTGGATAGCAAAATGCTCCATCATTACATGGGGACATCCACCTTTGCTAACTATACCGTACTGCCAGAAATCGCAGTCGCAAAAATCCGCAAAGATGCTCCCTTTGATAAAGTTTGTTATATCGGTTGCGGAGTTACAACCGGTATTGGTGCTGTGATCAATTCCGCTAAAGTTCAACCAGGTTCGAGAGTTGTGGTATTTGGACTTGGGGGAATTGGTTTGAATGTGATCCAAGGCGCACGGATGGTGGGTGCTAGCCAAATTGTAGGTGTTGATATTAATCCTAAAAAACAACAACTTGCTGAAAAATTCGGGATGACGGATTTTGTCAATCCTAATGAAATAGAAGGAGATTTAGTCCCTTACATTATTGATTTAACTAAAGGGGGCGCTGATTATAGTTTCGAGTGTATTGGTAATGTGAAGGTGATGCGCCAAGCTCTAGAATGCTGCCACAAAGGTTGGGGTGAATCTATTATTATTGGTGTCGCAGGTGCTGGAGAAGAAATCAATACTCGACCTTTTCAGCTGGTAACTGGACGGGTCTGGCGAGGTACAGCTTTTGGGGGAGCTAGAGGACGCACGGATGTTCCTAAAATCGTAGATTGGTATATGGAAGGTAAGATTAATATTGATGATATGATTACCCATGTCATGCCCTTGGAACAAATTAATGATGCCTTCGATTTGATGCATAAGGGTGAGTCGATTCGTAGTGTGGTGACGTTTGGATAGTTGAAGGTTAATTCATAGGTTTAAGGTTTAAGGTTTGTTGGTTGAAGGTTGAAGGTTTGTTGGTTGAAGGTTGAACGCGATGGACTTCGTCCCGCTTTCAGGGAACCCGTGGCCTATTGGCCAAGGTTATTTGGTTAGCCGTAGGCCACGCTTACTGGCAGAGCCCGACGCTGCGCGTTCGCGTAGTTAAGTAGAGTAGGGTGGGCAAAGTCATCATTTCGTGACTAATCAAAACCACCAAACTCTTTTTGCCCACCCTACAAGCTACTGTTAAGTTAAGTAGAGTAGGGTGGGCAAAGTCATCATTTCGTGACTAATCAAAACCACCAAACTCTTTTTGCCCACCCTACAAGCTACTGTTAAGTAGAGTAGGGTGGGCAAAGTCATCATTTCGTGACTAATCAAAACCACCAAACTCTTTTTGCCCACCCTACAAGCTACTGTTAAGTTAAGTAGGGTGGGCAAAGTCATCATTTCGTGACTAATCAAAACCACCAAACTCTTTTTGCCCACCCTACAAGCTACTGTTAAGTAGAGTAGGGTGGGCAAAGTCATCATTTCGTGACTAATCAAAACCACCAAACTCTTTTTGCCCACCCTACAAGCTACTGTTAAGTTAAGTAGGGTGGGCAAAGTCATCATTTCGTGACTAATCAAAACCA
>NZ_JAAHFZ010000012.1:0-105031 GCF_010672795.1 Moorena sp. SIO1G6 | reverse complement strand
AGTAGGGTGGGCAAAGTCATCATTTCGTGACTAATCAAAACCACCAAACTCTTTTTGCCCACCCTACAAGCTACTGTTAAGTTAAGTAGGGTGGGCAAAGTCATCATTTCGTGACTAATCAAAACCACCAAACTCTTTTTGCCCACCCTACAAGCTACTGTTAAGTTTGATTACGTTAAATTTTACTTAAAAAAGTTACTTAATTTGACAAAATATTAAATAAAAACTGTAGCAGTTGCCACAACAGCAGTGGTTATTGTCTTATTGACTCAAAGCTTCTTGTTCAACTTGGTTTTCATGCCCAAGTTTTTTGATCACCCTGTATAGGGATTTCTAGCGTAATCAGGTAAACAGGATTTTTTCCCTGTTCCCAGATCCGCTGTTCCCTGTTCCCTTTTCCCATCAATCCTATGTTCAAAACTCAAATACAAACCCTATATTAACTATCACTATGACTACAGCAACTAATCCCACTCAGATTAACTCTGGTATTGGCGGTACCAAAAATTTCTACAACTGGAATTGGCAAGACAAACAGTATCAAGTGGTCTACGAAACCATTGGCGCAGGCAACCCCGTACTGTTACTGCCTGCTTTTAGTACAGTTTCTAGTCGCACAGAAATGAAGGGTATTGCCAATCTACTAGCTACCAACTATCACGTTACCGTTCTAGATTGGTTAGGATTTGGCGAGTCTCAATGCCCTCCTGTGGATTACAATCCCGTATTATTTCAGCAGTTATTAGCAGATTTTGTTAATTCTGTTTTTAATAATAACTCAATTATTGTAATTGCTGCGGGTCATGCTTCGGGATACGCTTTACAATTTGCCCAAGATCATCCAGATAGTATTTCTAAACTAATTTTAGTGGCTCCCACTTGGAAAGGACCGTTAAGAGCAATGGGTTTACCCGATGGAGTCAGAAACGGAGTAAAAAATCTAGTGCGATCGCCCTGGTTAGGTCAGAGTCTATACTATCTCAACACTACCCCTTCTTTTCTCCGCTTGATGTATAAACGCCACGTCTATGTGGATGAAACCAAACTAACTACCGAATTTATTGCCCAAAAACATCAAATCACTTCCAAAGATGGCGGCAGATATGCCCCTGCTGCGTTTGTTACTGGCGCAATCGATCCTGTAGCTAATCGGGAGGAATTTTTGCAGCTTTTAGATTCTGTGCCGATGCCCTTATTAATGATATTAGCGGAAAATGCGCCACCTAAGTCAAAAGCCGAAATGATAGCGATGGCGGAGTTAGGACAGGTGCAAACCGTTCGATTAGCTGGAACTTTAGGTATTTCTGAAGAGTATCATGAAGCGGTAACAGCAGTGATTGAGGATTTTATTTAGCGATCGCTTTTATAGCAGTTATAGCAATTCTCAGAGTCATGAGCGACATTGCTTATCCTTAAACGCTATAAATAGTTATATTTGAAGGAAATTATCCTGAGGGGGTGACATGAGTCCTGAAAAGTTTACTATACAGCGTTTTTCATAACTATCAGGTACACAGGATTTTTTCTCTCTTACCTGTTCCCTGTTCCCAGATCCGCTGTTCCCTAAGAGGATATCTGAAAAGTTTTTTGATACTGAATTTTGCCCCCCTAGCCCCCCAATTCTGGGGGGAACAAGAATCAATTTGCTGGTAGAAGTCCCCCAAAATTGGGGGACCAACGGGGGCTTGGATGTAGCAAATGAGACTTTTCAGACAACCTCTAAAACCTTAAGTAAATTATGGGCTGAAATTATTACCCAGTAATGATTTTAGCTTACATATCCCCCCCAGGAAACCATGATCATGAAATATATTGAAATTGAACCGTTGAATCGCGAAACTACCGATAGTGATTGCGTTAGACGATGCAGAATTAAGCGGATTGATGGCGATGTCCAAGTCGATCAGACTGAGCTATGGTTTCAATTCGATAAATCAATCGTGCCCCCGGAAGATAATGATTGTGACAGTTATTTGCTTGCGGTCATTATGGATGCAATGAAAGAAGAAAGAGATGTAATTGTTAAAGGGGAAGTCTCAAAACAGCTCTTAAGTAATTTGGTTGAATATCAAGTAGCATGGTATAAATGGTTACCTGACCTATATTCTTACATTAATATTAGCGCAGAGTCTATCAGAGATAATAGTACACCAGTATCTGGTGCCATATGTGCCTTTTCTGGGGGTGTTGATGCCACCTTCTCAGTATGGCGTCACTCCCAAGCAAAATTCAGTCATCGGTCTCAGGACATCAAGCTATGCTCAATAGTTCACGGGTTCGACATTCCACTTAGGGAAGAAACCTCATTCAATAATGCTAGCAAGAGAGCCCAAGAAACCTTAAAGGATATTCAGCTTAAACTAGTACCGATCAAAACCAACTATCGTGAAATTACAACAGTCAATTGGGAACATGCTTTTTCCTGTGTTTTAGTTGCTGTTCTTAGCAATTTCAAAAAAGTTGCTGGTACCTGTATTGTTGGTAGTAGTGAACCCTATGATTCACTGGTTATTCCTTGGGGTTCATCCCCGATTACAGATCATTTGTTAACTTCTGGTGATTTTCATGTGATCCATGATGGTGCCAGCCATAACCGAACCGAAAAAGTAAAAGAAATTTGTGATTGGAAAGTTGGTATTGAAAATTTGCGTGTCTGTTGGCAAGGAGACTTAAAAGACCGAAATTGCGGTAAATGTGAGAAGTGCGTGAGGACTAAACTTAATTTTTTGGCGACAGGCAACCCGATTCCCATATGCTTTCCTGATTCCAATATTCTTGACGATATCAAAGAAATCACCCTGCCTAACGAAGCTGTTCGTGGAGAGTGGCGACAAATATATGAGTATGCCAATAAAAACAAAGTCAACGATTCTTGGGTTGGGCAACTCCGCAGAACGTTAAACAAAAAACCTTTGATTGACAAAATACTACCCAAAGGCAGTCCGCAACGAGAGATTGTCAAAAATCTAACCAGAAAAATAAGCGGACGCTAAAGGCGGGGCTGATTTTTCTGGTTTATCAGCTCTCAGCTCTCAGCTCTCAGCTCTCAGCTTTTGAATAAAATAAGCTGACTGCGGACGGCTGACCGCTGAATGTTTACGAAAATACAGCGTTTTTCATAGCTATAATAAATGCTATATAGCTAGATTAAAATTCAGTCCGGAGTAACGCTAGATGTCAGATTTGCTTAAAAGAATTACCATTAATCCAAGACAGTGCGGTGGTCGCCCTTGCATTCGCGGTATGAGAATTAGAGTATCGGATATACTGGATTTGTTTGCGGCTGGACTTACTGCTGAGCAAATCTTAGCAGAAATGCCTGATTTAGAAGCAAATGATTTGCAGGCAGCACTTCTCTATGCCTCACGTAAGCTTAATCATCCGGTGCTGGTTCCATGACAATTTGGGTAGACGCACATTTGTCGCCTGGGATTGCAACTTGGACTTGACTTTTCTGGCTAGGATGAGATTTGATGATTTTTTCAAGTACTCCTGGTTTTATACAGACTTTATCTACCAGTCGCCAGTAACTTACTTTACTCCAGAGTGAAATTAACACCATTCCTCCCAACTTAGCCGAAGAGATATCAAACTCAGCTTTATTTACACTCCTTTCTGTTTATAATTTTTGCCTTGATAATAGTGTCTTCAACAACTTGCTGTTTTGCAAGTTGAGCGATTGCTAAGTCAAGGGGATAATCTTGTAGATGTAATCTATTTCCCTTGAGGTTAATCGTATAGTTTACAGATTTATCGAGTTTTTCTCTTTTTGTAAAAACTTGCCATTGTTTACTGGATTTGACTTTGAAGGATCCCTCAAGGAGTATTGTTGCATTTGGATAGTATTTTTGTAGCTTATTGAGAACATCAGTGATGTTCTTTTTACTATCAAATTTTATCTGTCTTTCCTCAGTAGTAGTACAGTGATATACCTTTTGATTTATTCCCGAGTTATTTATTACCCAGATAAATCCTCCAATTACCATAGTTAAAAAGGACATACCCAGGATTCCTAGGGCGATTAGTATAATAACTCTAAAATTAATTAGGGATTGCCTAGGTATGATCGGATTATCTTCCTTTTGCTCAATCTCTGAATTTTGAGGTTTAGAGTCAACCTGGAATGGTTTTAATTCTTCGAGTAGTAAAGGACTACTCGAATCATCCATAGTACTTAAGGAAAGTATACTGGAAGCAATGGCTGGATGGGGGTCAATATGCTCCCAAAATTCTGTGTAACCTTCTGTCAGTCGCTGATGAACGTCCTCAAGTTTTTGATTGGAAATAGAAACCTGGTTTTTGCTCTTAATACCCTGAATAACCACCCCCTCAATTAGATAAATTTTTCTACCAAATTCATCTTTAAGTATATCATCTCCTTCTTTAGAGTTAAGGTCTTTTTCGGTGGCTTGGATGATTCTAAAAACTATGGTAAAGTCTCCGGCTTCTGTCCCAGCAATTTGCCTGATAAATCCTTTTCCTGGTTCGGTTAAATCTCCATCCGTTACTCTCGCCAGTAAGTTAGCAATCTTAGCATCACAGATGAAATCAGGAGCGACTACTGTTCTGTAGTCAAGATAGCGGTTACGGCTTACTAAAAAAGGCCAAGCGTTAATACTCATAGTTACAATTTAATAAATTTAGTTTTTACATTGATTGATGACAAGCAACTCGTTGCCCTGATCGAGTTGCCTTAGCTATTCTTAAATCAGGTTTCATTAAGGAGCAAGCCAGGAAAAAGGTGGGAACGGAATATTCCGCAAAATCCAGTAGGCTAAAATTATTTTCAACATCAACCAAATCCAAGCCGGTTTGATGAAAATTGGGGAAACTTTGCGTCCTGTAAACGCAGGTAAACTGTAGCAAATGTAGGAGTAAATTAGGTAAGGCAATGACAACACCATCAGGGGATTCAGCCCAAAGGCTGCCCACACATTACCATGAAGTAATTGATGAAGTCCCCGCAGTGTGCCACAGCCCGGACAATACAAACCAGTTAACGTCCGAAATGGACTAGGAGGGTAAAGTTGTCCTGGTATAGAAGGATCAAAAAAATACAGAATTATAGCTGAACCTAAAATAATTGCTGATAAAACTTTTACCTTCAATTTTATTCTAGCTATGGGATACAAAGAATATAAGTATGTTTTTTTCATGAGACTATTGTTGTCAACCTTTACTTGATTATTTGTTTAGGTTTTTAATAACCCAATGCGAGGGAAGCAATAACATATAAAACCAGAATTATTGCCCCGGATATAAAACTAATCCAGCACCATTTTTTAGCATTATCTGATGCTGTTACTGCGCCTTCGACGTCTGCTAATTCGAATTTTGTGTTAACTTGAGCCGCGTAGAAAATTGCAACAATTCCAAAGGGGACACAGCAGAATAGAGTAACTAAAATCGCTTGCGGTAGATAGTTAGGAACACGGGAGTGCATAGGTTTACTTAAACTAACGTTTATACAAGTTTCCAAATTTTAATCGTTCTGTCGAAACTGCCACTAGCCAAGGTTTGATTATCTGGACTAAATGCTAGAGTAGTGATAGGACCAGTGTGCCCATTTAGAGTAGGAGTAGAGAGTAGAGTTGCGGTTGATAAATCCCACAGCTTGATCGTGCCATCATCACTTCCACTGGCAAGGATGCGGTTATCTGGACTAATAGCGAGGGAAAAAATTGCTCCGGTATGTCCTGTCAACTCATACCTCAGATTGCGGGTTTTCGGATCCCACACATAGAGAGATTCGCCATAACCACCACTAACCAAAATATTACCATCGGAACTAAAGGCTAAAACCTTGACAAAACCAGGATGATCACCTAGATTATATAGTAGTTTGCGAGTGTCGAGTTCCCAAAGTAATACTCTCTTGTCGCTACCACCACTAGCGAAAATGCGCCAATCGGGGGCAACAGCAAGGGCATAAACAGAGCCTTGATGTCCGATTAAACTGTCGATGAGTTTACCCCCACTAGTTTCCAATTGCCAGACTTTTACAGTTTTATCCCGACTAGCACTGATCAGTGTATGCCCATCGGGACTAACCACAAACGCATTAATAAGGTCAGAATGTCCTTTCAATGGTTTGTATAAGCGTTTGCCTGTATCGGCATCCCAAACCTTGATGCTATTATCTTCACAGCTGGTAAATAGCCGTTTATCGTCTTGACTCAGATTTGCCCTTACCCAACCTGACCTTTCACGCACCATTCCTTGTAATTGTTTTCCCGATACAACTTGCCAAAATCGAATGCTTCGATCATGACTGGAACTGAATAAGGTTTGTCCATTGGATGTGAAACCAACGGAACACACTACGTTTCGGTGTCCTCTCAGGGTAGCAGTTAGGGTTGGATTCAATAAGTTATCCTGGCGGTGAGTTTCAGCTAAATCCAGGATAATTTCTCCTCCCAAATTAGCTTTGGGAAAGTTTACCTCAAATTTTTGGAGATGATCTAAGAAAGTACCAACCAAGTAATTAAGTGCAGTTTCCTCATCCTTGACCTCTTGCAAACGTTTTTCCCGGTCAGGAGTAGGTAAGTCAGCTTTTCGATTTAAAAAATACTGAATTTGCCTGTACAAAGATAAAAATATATTTTTATCTTGAACCTGTTGATGACTATCTTGATGGCCTGATTGTAAAGTATTAATATAAGCGTTTACTCGATCAATCAAGACACAAGCAATAGGAATCTCTAACTGGAATGGTTTAGGAATTGCGCCAGGATTCTTTTTCATCGTTCCATCAGGCTGGAGGGTGGCAAAGTCCGAACCAATAGAACTTACAGGAATCAGACGCACTGGACAACCAGCATTGACTCTATTCTGAATAACAGCCTTAAATTCAGGAACTTTTTCTAATAATCGTTCTCTTAATTCTGAGAGCTTATAACGACTTTCAAGCAGATCCCACTTACTAATGATAAAATGAACTGGGGTGTCTTTTTTACATTTAAAGACCAATTTCATGATCATGGTTAAATCCTTCTGCAACCACTTGTTAACATCTGGCTTAATTAGGTCTTTATCTTCCATGAATTTAAATAATTTTAGGCCATCAATAATCGCCAATACTGCATCAGCATTAGGAACTTTTGTTTGAAAATCAAAATAGTTTTTTTCATTTTTTAATATATCTGTAATCAATCCTCCTGGATAGTCAATATAGGTAAACTTACAAACTGGGAAGTTTTCAAGATTAGGATTATTGACACAACAAATAAACTCCCAATCAGTTATCTCTCTTGTTGTTTGAGGCCAGTCACCTTCGGCTATGATTTCTGAATAGATTTTACGAAGTTCTTTCTCCTGCTGATCTTTGGAAACTTCTAGAAAAAATCCTTCCCTACCTTGAATCGATAATTGCTTAAAAATACTAGCCAAAAATACAGTTTTACCAGCCCCAGATGCTCCTAAAGTAAGAATATTGTAATTTTTCATAGTCATTGCTGGAATCTTGGCTTTGATAAAGATTACATTTATTAATTTAGTTAATCTATGATTATTTCAGAGTCCGGAAAATCTTGGCTAAGTTTATTGCTAATATACAAAAAACTTGTCACAGCACTTTGAAATGCTGTTGTTTCATCTTGAATTTTTTGGATACTTTCATCTCGTTTTTGACGCAATTCAGTTATTTTTTTGTCATTAGCTTCAACTTTTTTTTTGATTTTTGCCAAGACAAAATTATCAATTTGTTTGAAAATTTGTTTTTTAATCTCTATCTCTAGTTGTATATTGTCTGTATCCTCCTCTAGGTAATTTGATACCAAAAAATCAACAATCATATCAATCAATATACGGAACTTCAATATAGCCTTTAAGAAGTTATTGAGTAATTTATTAAATTCACTATCTTCTCCAATCTTTTCGTTACTAATAGCAATGAGTTTCTGAAGATTTACCTGAATCTCTTTCTCGAGAAGATCCGGTATCACACAAGACATAGGAACTTCCATGTGAAAAGGACGTGGAATTGAGCCAGCAATCTTTTTCATACTGCCATCAGGTTGAGGTGTTGCGAAACCAAAACCCACTGAACTTACTGGAATAAGGCGTACTGGAGAACTTTCTCTATTTCGTTCAAAAACTAATTTTTTAAACTCAGGAATTTTCAGGAGACGATTGCTTATTTCTTGTAAACCAAAATTATTTTCCAGCAAATCCCACTTGCTGACTACGAACTGAATTGGTGCTTGAGAATGCGACATCCACTTGATTAGTGCTGGTAAGTCTGTTTTTAAAAAATTATCCATCTTCTTGTCTTCATTGCTATTGCTCATTAATGCCTGGATTTTTTGACCATCTAAAAGACCCAAAATTGCATCAGCTTGTCTGATTATTGCTTCTAACTCATGAGCGTTTTCGTCGATCGCCGTTAATCGTCCGCCAGCATAATCAAAATAACTAAACTGACAAATTGGAAAGTTTTCCAGATTACGATTCTTGACACAACACGTAAATGTCCACTCGGATATCTCCTTATATTTCGTTGCCTCAGGCCAAATTCCCCCAGCGATCAAGTTTGTATAAATATCAGTCAGTAGCTTCTGTTGTGTGAAATCCTCAACTTCGAGATAGAACCCATGTTCTGTTTGGATGGATAGGGACTTAAACATACTGGCAAGGAATACAGTCTTGCCTGCACCAGATGCTCCTAAGGTTAATATTTTGTAAGTTTTCATGGTGTAAATGATAAGACGGCGTGAGGCAGAACCACCCTGAT
Organism: Moorena sp. SIO1G6; assembly: GCF_010672795.1. Classification (NCBI taxonomy): domain Bacteria; kingdom Bacillati; phylum Cyanobacteriota; class Cyanophyceae; order Coleofasciculales; family Coleofasciculaceae; genus Moorena; species Moorena sp. SIO1G6. Next base: position 96,300 of record NZ_JAAHFZ010000012.1, on the reverse strand, counting down.
CCATCGGTGAGATGTAGCCGAACAAAGGCTCTTTTCAAAGCTGGGCTTATGGTCAGTATTCAGCTAATGCACTACCGCCTGAATCCTGAGTGGTGATAGCCAATTTTTAAGTATCTATAGACTTATCCGGCTAATCATCAAAAGTTATGCAGAAAATTTTAAGATCAGGTTGATTTCCCACAGGACTTATCAACCAAGACCCTTAATACTCCGTTTCTTCTTATCAGTCGCTGAAATTGGATATAGGTTTTTCAAACGAGTTGTATAATAAGAAATTGTCCAAAAAGTCAAGAGCCAAGAGGCAAGAAGCAAGAGGGGCAAGAGCTCCAGAGTTTTATAGGAACATCAAAAAAGACCTTATGAGTTTACATCTCAAATGAAAACGTTACATATTATGTCGTTTAATGCGTTCCCTTAGCGGCTGTGAAAGAGAATGGCAAAACTCAGCAAAAAGCGATCCGCTTTCCACTGAAATTACCCCAAGGGTAAATCATCCACCACTAAAAAATCTTGCAGTGAGATATCTCAATTCATGCCCTTATCTGTACCAAATTAAATTACCTTAAAATCAGAAATTGTTTCAATCCACACTCTAGCCCCACAATCTAAGGAATTATCAGGACGATACATAACGCGACAGCGGCCATTGACCTCCACTGTATGAGCGTAAATATTCTGAGAGCCGCGCTTTACTGTAATCACAGCATTGCGCTCCCCCGTCTTGAGATTGTTGCGAATGACCCTCTGATTAACATGGATCACAGCTTTAGTGTACTCCCTACGCTTTGACCAGTTCCGCTTCGGTCCGCGAGTACCAGGAGTGAGCACCGGCATACCATCAAACAGAGGAATCACCCAAGTTCTACCCACTTTATAAGCTCCGGTAACTCTGTCCTTGCTGATCAGGAAACGGAGGCGAGTGGCAGAAACACCTAGTAATTTAGCGGCTTGGGCGTTAGAAACAATCATGGCGATTAACCATTGCGTCAGCGGTGAAAGAATTATAACCGAAATTGGATTAACATGCAAGCGCTCAAAAAAAATTATTGCACTGACACACTAATTAGGATGACTCGGTCAGTGGCTCAAAAAAACTATTGCACTGACGCACTAAATTGTTCGGCAGCACATATAGCGCTACACGCAACGCAATAAAAAAGCGATCGCAAACTGCGCAGCGATGCTCTTAAGCCCAAAGGCCACGCTACGCGAACAGAGCCGCTACGCGATCGCAATTAGTTAGCGATCGCACAAATACAACTATTCTTCAAATCCCCCCCTTGTTAAGGGGGGTTAGGGGGGATCCCCCAGTCCAAAACTACTGCAACCCTTCCAACAACTGTTCCAACGCCCTATCGAGAGCTTCCCCTAACTTACTGCCATCTTTTCCACCAGCTTGAGCCAAGTTAGGTCGTCCACCGCCACCACCACCACATAATTTAGCGATCGCACCAATAAACTTCCCAGCCTGCAAGCCTTTCTGATTAACACCCTTACTAAAGGCTGCCACTAAACTCACCTTGTCGGGGCTAGGCACTGAACCCAACACTACCGCACTTTCTCCCAGCTTCTGCTGTAGCTGTTGAGCAACACTTTTTAAGCCCTCTGGTTCTACTCCCTCCATCTTGGCAATCAGAACCTTGAACTCACCGACTGACTTAGCTTCCGCCAACAACTGGTCAGATTTTGCCAAAGCCAATTGTTGCTTGAGGGCATCTAACTGTTTATTAGTAGCCTTGAGTTCCTGTTGTAAATTACTAATCCGCTCAGGTAACTCTTCCGGTTGTGCCTTAAAGCGATCGCATAAATCCTTAACCACCTTATCCCGCACATTCAGATAATCCAGCACCGCCGGTCCAGCCACTGCTTCTATCCGCCTAATCCCGGACGCCACCCCTGCGGAAGAGATAATCTTAAACACGCCAATCTCAGCAGTATTGTTGACATGGGTACCACCACACAATTCCATGGAGACACCAGGGAAATCAATCACCCTGACTTCATCGCCATACTTTTCCCCAAACATAGCGGTTGCGCCCTTAGCCTTAGCTTTTGTCAAAGGCATCACCTCCACATCTGCGGTATGGGCTTCACTAATCCAAGTATTAATTTGTGCCTCGATTTGCTCTAACTCTTCCGATGTCAGAGCGCGAGGGCAATTGAAGTCAAAGCGCAAACGGTCAAAAGCCACCAAAGAGCCTGCCTGAGAGATGCTTGGGTCAACAATTTTTTTCAGAGCCGCTTGCAGTAAATGGGTGGCACTATGGTTAGCTTGAACTCGACGGCGACAAGCCCGGTCAATTTGAGCCGTTACTGTTGTGCCTACCGCTAAATTTCCCCGTTCGACAGTACCGAAGTGGACAAAGAAATCCGATTCCTTCTGAACATCTTCGATCCTAACCAATACCGAATCCCCAGACAGATAACCGCGATCGCCTATTTGTCCCCCAGATTCTGCATAGAATGGGGTCTGATCCAAAATCACCTGGACCTTACTCCCAGCCCCAGCAGATTCCACCGACTTGCCATCAACTAGCAAAGCCTCTACCTTAGCCATGGACTGGGGTTGAGTATAACCCAGGAATGCCGTACTATCGATCTGTTCCCCTAGCTGATCTAAGCTACCCTGTACCGTTAAATCAATCGTTTCATGGGCAACTCTAGCCCGTTCCCGCTGCCGTTCCATTTCCACCTCGAAGCCATCGAGGTCTACCGTTAAGCCCTGTTCTTCAGCAATTTCCTCAGTTAATTCCACTGGGAAACCATAGGTATCATAGAGGGTAAACGCATCTGTGCCAGAAATCTGCTGAGGCTTCTTGGCCAAAATCTCAGCCAGCAGCTTCTCACCCCGTTCCAGGGTTTTCAGGAATTGAGACTCTTCCCGCTGCATTTCCGCTTTGATAGTTTTGTCCCGTTCCCGCACATTAGGATAAGCTGATTCAGATAATGCGATCGCTGTTTGAGCCACTTCCCAGGTAAATTCCCTATCAATCCCAATCAAACGGCCATGACGCACCACTCTACGCAGCAAACGGCGCAACACATAACCCCGTCCGGTGTTAGAAGCCGTTATCCCATCCGCGATCATATGAACAATTGCCCGGATATGGTCACCAATAACCTTCAGAGAAACCTTCGTCTTCTCATTACTCTTGCTATAGTTAACCCCAGCAATTTCCGCTGCGGTTTTTACAATCGGGAAAATTAAATCAGTTTCATAATTATTCGGCACTTGCTGGAGAATTTGCGCCATCCTCTCCAGTCCCATCCCCGTATCAATATTTTGCTTCTCTAACGGGGTGCGATTACCCTCCGCATCCTGGTTGTATTCCATGAATACCAGGTTATAGAACTCAATAAACCTGGTATCATCTTCCAAGTCAATGCTCTCGTCTCCCAGTTCTGGGTGAAAATCGTAGTAAATTTCCGAACACGGACCACACGGACCGGTCGGACCCGATTTCCAATAATTATCCTCCTCACCCAAGCGCTGGATGCGATGAGCTGGAATCCCAATTTTATCCCGCCAGATCCCAAACGCTTCGTCATCATCCCGAAAAACACTGACTACTAAGCGTTCTGGTGGCAAACCGAATACCTCTGTAGAGAGTTCCCATGCCCATGCGATCGCTTGTTCCTTAAAGTAATCCCCAAAACTAAAATTCCCCAGCATCTCAAAAAAAGTATGATGCCGTGCCGTGCGTCCCACATTCTCTATATCATTGTTGCGGATACATTTTTGGGCAGTAGTGGCGCGAGGGAATTCCGACTGACGTTGTCCTAGAAAAATCGGTTTAAACGGCAACATTCCCGCAATTGTCAGCAACACCGTCGGGTCTTCCGGTACTAGGGAAGCACTTGGCAATACCTGGTGTTGCCGTTGGGAGTAGAAATCGAGGAAAGTTTGCCGTATTTCGTTACCGCGCAAATAATTAGGGATATCGGGCATGGTTCTCTACAATTCAGCTTTAGGGTATGGGCTTATGGGAAGTAAAACCCTATCGCTATGTTTCTTAATTTACGTATGATCCATTCTGACATAGAAGCGAAGCTGAAAGCCCACCCTTGATAGGAGAGCAAACCATTGTGATGGTTGAAGGTTGGGAGGTTGGAGGTTGTTCGCGTAGCGTGGCCAATAGGCCAAGGTTGGTTGGTTGAAGGTTGGTTGGTTGAAGGTTGGTTGGTTGAAGGTTGGTTGGTTGAAGGTTGGTTGGTTGGAGGTTTGATGGTTGAAGATTAGAGGCTTAACAACTGAAAGCCGGATGTATAACTGGCAATCTGTAACGTTAAACCTGTTACATATAACCTGTAACCTTCAACATATAACCTGTAACGTTAAACCTGTTACATATAACCTGTAACCTTCAACCTGTAACCTTCAACCTTTCAACCTTCCAACCTTCAACCTTCATACTTCTCAATCAAATTGTTGCAGTGTGTAAAGACTCCTGAACTTTAACAACAAGTATTCGTAATCTCCAGAAAGTCGTGTTAGCTTTAAAGAGTGGAAGTCATCCTTCAGATAAGAACCTGAAGCCAAAAACCAAATGGGCATAGATAAGATGATTTCTAGCGGTCTATGACCCAGCCACAGTAGGCACCAATCGAACATAGCAAAAAGTGGCGAGAAACCAACAGAAGTTGGAGGAAGCCAAACCAAAGTCCGGAAAGACACGACTGTGTGAGATTAAGTATTAGGTGTATCTGTGTAGTTTGCCAACCATAGTAGTGATTCAAAACTGGTAGTCAGAAAGTTAACTCGTTGAAAATTTGTCTTTTTCCACTCGAATGGGTCTAGTCAATCCTGGCTAGGCCCTTTGAGTATTGGGGAAATGTATTGGGGAAATGTATTGGGGAAATGTATTGGGGAAATCCCAGACACATTAGAAATGATTGCTGTACCGTACCATTAAAGTTAATCAAATGTAAGCATTCAGCCGTCAGCTATCAGCCATCAGCTTCATAGTTCGAGATTAATGATAATTTCAAGTCTGGGGAAAAGCCCTTGGCCAATGACTGATAGCTGATAAGCGACACGCTGATAGCTGACAAAGCAATTAACACTTCACCCTTGACCCTACATGCTTCATACTTTTTCATCTAATCGTTGCAGTTTGTAAAGACTGATTAACTTTAACAACAAGTATTCGGAATCTCCAGAAGGCCGTGTTAGTTTTAAAGAGTGGAAGTCATCCTTCAGAGAAGAACCTGAAGCCAGAAACTAAATGGGCATAGATAAGATGATTTCTACCGGTCTATGACCCAGCCACAGTAGGCACCAATCGAACATAGCAAAAAGTGGCGAGAAACCAACAGAAGTTGGAGTAAGCCAAACCAAAGTCCGGAAAGACACGACTGTGTGAGATTTAGTATTAGGTGTATCTGTGTAGTTTGCCAACCATAGTAGTGATTCAAAACTGGTAGTCAGAAAGTTAACTCGTTGAAAATTTGTCTTTTTCCACTCGAATGGGTCTAGTCAATCCTGGCTAGGCCCATTGAGTATTGTCGTCAATCGATCTAAGTTATTGGTAAGGATTAACATTGCTACCTTGGGCTGCGAGGTTTAAGGGCAAGCTGATTAACGGCTGTAAGAAAAACTGATGGAGTATTGACTATGGCAGTAGTACAGTTAAAAGTTCCCAGTATTGCGTGTGATGTCTGTGCCAAGACCATTACCGAAGGTATACTCCAACAGGAGCCAGATTCTAAAGTCGCAGTGGATGTAACATCAAAGACGGTTAGAGTTGAAACCGAAGCATCTGAAGAGTCAATTAGACAGATCATAACGACTGTCGGTCACAGCGTGGAGTAAGCTACCAATTGACACTCCCCGCCCTGGAAGGACGGGGATTCTTGCTTGGCCTATGGCCACGCGATCGCGTTCAACGGGGTGACTTGTAAAACCCTTGCCGGAGCCAGGAAAAATAGAGGTGGATTCGACCCAAGCGTATTTGGTCTATGACCTAGGTTTCGGTGTGCCGGAAACGAAACCTGATCAGAGGGTCGCCTTAATAAAAAAGGTTAAAACTTTTTACACAAGCGCCGACTAACTATAAAGGCGACCCTCTGATTAAGGTAACTTCTAACCCCACCGTACCTAATCTAGTTAACAAGTTAGATAAACTTTTTCTTGATCTTATGTTTTCGGAGATCTCCAAATCTAAGAATTTGATGATGCAATAAGCTGATATCTTAGCTGATTTTTTACATCATCTACTTATTTTAATATCATGTTTATCTAGAACATTAATTGTTTTTTTCGTTAGGTTTTTATCTTAACACGATGCGAAAAAACCGTCAAGTCTTAATTTAACAAAAAGCCTACCGTAAGAGTTAAGAAGCCTTAATTAATAAGTTTTAACCCTTTTGCTCATAGCCTGCTCCCAATAAATGCTTCTTAACTCTGAGGCGCGCGTCTCCTATAAGGACGGGGCGCGATTACCCAAATTTTTTGGTAAGCTAGTGTGATTTCAATGGCCCTTTATTTTCTAAAGGCTCCTAGTTGGAACGAGCCGCACTTCGACAATACATCATTAATGTATATGTAAGTATTCAGCTATCAGCGTGTCGCGTATCAGCTATCAGCGTGTCGCGTATCAGCGTGTCGCGTATCAGCTAATGCGCACGCTACTTGAGGTGCTACAGATGGTGCTTTTGAATAAGCGATGCAGAGGTGCGACCCGTGGCGAATTTAATTACGGGTCAAACGCACCATTACGGTCTTGGGGAGGCAGCGCCGCCAAAGGGGGTTCCCCCCATGACCGCGCTGCCGTGGTTTCCCCCGGAGACAAAACCTTAGATAGGGTCGCCTTTATAGTTAGCAGGTTATGCAGAAAAGGGTTAAATATTTTTTAATAAGGCGACCCTATCTTACGGTAAATTCAAACCACTCGCGCTTGGGATCAAGACAACAGGTAAGCATTGGAATAATGCTGAGTTACTTTAGCTGACGGCTGACGGCTGACGGCTGACGGCTGACGGCTGACGGCTGAATGCTTACATTTATATTGTTTTGGTTAAATAGTGCTAGTTTACTAAGTATTAGTTAACTAGGTGTTGCGCATTTAAATTGGATATTATTCAGTTATAAAAAAAGGCGTTGCTGAATTAAGAAATGAATAGGAGTAGAGTGGGCATCCTGCCCGCGCGAAAATAAGGAGGAAACTGGCAAGATGCCAGTTCTAGCCAAGATGCCAGTTCTAGCCAAGATGCCAGTTCTAGCCAAGATGCCAGTTCTAGCCAAGATGCCAGTTCTAGCCAAGATGCCAGTTCCACAAAACTCTTGAAATCATTTGATTATTAAGCAACGCCCCTTAATCAATGGAGGCGCGCTTTCCGCGTGAAGAATTAAATTACGGGGTCGCGCCTCAAGTTTTAACCATGCATCTGCATAGCCTACCAACCATAAAGGCTCCCCTGTCTAAGGCGCGCGTCTCCGGGGGAAACCCCCAGTTCCGAAGCTGCATCCCTTCTTCAGGTGCGACCCGTGGCGAATTTAATAATTAGATGCGGAAAGCGCACCTAAGTTGTTTTCCTTTTCCTCTCCCTCTGGGTCGCCCCATGTTTGACCCTAATGTAAAAAACCTACCCCTGTGAGGGGGTTAGGGGACCGGTCCCCATTACCGATTAGCCATTACCGATTAGCCATTACCCATTACCGATTACCTATCTCCAAAGTAAAAAACCTACCCTTGTCAGTCTCCCCACCCTCCCTCTAATTATGGGTATTCAACCTGACTTGATATAGAGGTTAGTGGGAATAATAATGCTCTCACTTAGTTGAACAGTTAGGTGTTTTCACCATGTTCGATAAAGATTTAGAAAAATTACCCGGATACCAGGAAATTGCTACTGCCACTTGTGATAAAAACAAGAGAGTATTAGAGGAAAGTATAAATAGAATAATCCCTGTGCTCAGCTTCTGCTGAGTAACCCCTAATTAACTATGTGCCTAAGATGTGCCTAAGATGTGCCTAAGTTGGCTTTGGATTCATCGGGGATTAAACTAATTTTTGTTGTTATTCAGGTTTATATTCAACAAAACTCGTTAAGCTAAAAACGATATAACAATTATAAACGAGTTGTGAAAATCTAGAAACCCAAAATCATGGTATTATTGGCATCCTGGCCTCTTGATAGTTCACAACCTATTTATAATTGCTATATACAGTAATCTAGTTTAGAAATGATTGTTATAAGATCACCTAATTTATCAAAAGTTCCACAGCTCGTGATTCACAATCCATATCGGGGAGGGGAATCGGCAATGGGGAATTGGTAACTGATCCAACTGTACTTGAGCTCCTAAACGATAGTCAGCAATAGGATCAATTTATCTAGTTATCTAGCATCAATCTATTCCATAGCCAATCCCATATACTAGACATCTCCAAAAATTAACCTCAAACCCTTGCACTGCCTGGGTCAAAACCGAGTTTCTGGAGATGTCTACTGGTGAATTTAGAGCAAAACGTATTAGCTAATACTTTCTTGAAGAAGTAGCAGTGTTAAGATTATTAATTCCGGGTGAATGTATTAGCTCTGTAGAGCTAACTATAAATAAAAACGATGCTTCTATAAATGCTTCTATATTAGTGGTAGGAAATAAACAGTTTATCACTACATTTGTGAAGCGGACTTGCTATATAAGGTCTAGCACTTTCGAGGTATCTTTGGAACTTGATGATGTCATACAACACATCAAGACTAGACAACCCGCTATTTTAATTTTGCAGGCAACCCAGGTGGCTAGTTTACAACTATGTCGTCAAATTAAAGAACAAAAGCTGCTCGGTTGGATATACTGCATTTTGATCAATGACTTGCCCGAAATAGCGATTACAGCAATGGGACTAGACCCAAACTGGGAGTTAAGAGAATGTGCTCAAGCCCTAGAAAACGGTGCAGATGCCTACTTACGGATCAGTTCAATCAGTAATCAAGACTCAGCCATAGCTGTAGCAGAAAATCGGTTGCTTAAGGCACAAATTCAGGCAGGGTTACGAGGAGTGCGACTATACCGGGAAGCAATGCACACTAATGATTTCCTATCAAGGATAGCATTGGTTGATCCCTTGACAGAATTGAGCAATCGTCGGGCAATGGAATCGGAGTTACCCCGACAAGTCAAAAATGCGTTTAGTCAATCAAGGCCCCTGAGTCTGATTATCCTAGATGTAGACTATTTCAAGTCCATCAACGACAACTACGGACATCCGGTAGGCGATCGCGCTCTCAAGCTACTGGCAAGTCGTCTCAAACATAACCTACGTATTCAAGATTCCCTCTTTCGTTATGGTGGAGAAGAGTTTGTGATCATTCTTAGTCACACTGACTGTGAAGAAGCCCGAGCAGTGGCTAACCGAGTGCGACATATTATTAGCGATCAACCGTTTCAGATTGATAGAAGATTGGTGCTCCCAATTACCATTAGCTTGGGTGTTGCTGCCCTTAACAATACGGACGACCATAGAGGGGAAAGCCTACTGCGATCTGCTGACCAGAACCTACGGATCGCTAAATCTAATGGTCGCAATCAGGTGTATTGTTGTTGCAATCGCTAATTTTCACGTAAATTGCTGACTCAAAACCACTGGCTTGTGGACAGTAATTTTTTTCTTGTGAATCGAAATCATGTCTTTTTCCCGTAGGTCTCCCAGTAGACGGGTGACAGTAACCCGAGTCGAACCGATAGCTTCTGCGATCGCTTGATGGGACAACTTCAGTTCAATGGTAATCCCATCCCCACAGGGTATGCCAAAGTCACGGCAGAGAATTAATAGAAAACTAACCAATCGAGACTCCATATCCCGATGAGCTAGGGTTTCGATCATCATTTCCGTCTGTAATATCCGAGACGATAGCCCCCGTAACATCAACATTGATAATTCCGGGTTTTCCTTCAGTGCTTTTTCGACCTGGTCAATCGGGGAAGAGAGTAACTCTACAGTTGTAAAGGCAACTGCATGGTAGAACCGATCAGATTGGTGACCAGTAATCAGAGACAGAACACCGAAAACCGTATTTTCTCGCAGCAGTGCTACAGTAATTTCTTCCCCTACTTCGTATACTCTAGAAAGTTTTACAGCACCTTTTAGCAAAAAGTAAACCCGTTCAGCTGGATCTCCTGGGAAGAAAATCGTCTTACCTCGCTCATAGGTTTCTACGACTGGTGGAAACGCTCCTCTACCAATCTGACGAAACACAGCCGCTAGTGGTGTATCCTGCGTCACAACCCTATCCATATCTATTTCTTTGTACAAATGCCCCTATCTATTTACATTTAAGAGACTTCCGGGGATTTTAAGCCACGGATTACCTCATTAATCTGGTATATTTAGGCTATTTTAGCGGATTTTAAACAGTTTTCTTGAGTTTGTTGTGAACTGCTACAACCGTTTCCAATTCCCCTTGCCCATCAATTTCGGCGGTGGGACCGGTGGCCAATTTAATTTGCCTAGGTCAAGGGCACCGGGCAAGTTTTGAGCTAATTTGCCAACAGGCCAACAGTATTAACTGCTAGTCTATATCTTAGCAAGCTCTTGACTTGATTTTCCCTTAACCCCGTCAGGTAGAAGCGGCAATTCGTAGCAATCATCGTGGCATAGACAAATTTATTTCCCACTACTTAATATCAATCTGAGCTAATTTTTTGTAAAAATTGCTACCAAAAACCAAAAATCTCAGGAGGTAAGCCTGAAGGTCAAAAGCAATGCAACGCTGACCTGTGGGGTTTCCCCCACAGGTCAGCGTTGCATCAAGACATGGAGCTGAAAAACTCAATGTTGCTGCATTCAGGGATATAATAGCTGGGCTGTCATACACGGCTAAGTAACCTTCAACCCTGACTCATAGCGCGACTCAACCTAAAAACCATGCTCGATCTCAACGGAAAAAATGCTTTTGTCACTGGCATCGCCAACAACCGCTCCATTGCTTGGGGGATCGCCCAACAGTTGCACAACGCGGGGGCAAATTTAGGTGTGAACTTTTTGCCTGACGAAAAAGGTCGCTATGAGAAAAAAGTTCGAGACCTGGTAGAGCCCCTCGAACCTAGCATTATCATGCCCTGTGATGTCCGAAACGATGCCCAAATTGAAGCGATTGCAGATGCGATCGCAAAACAATGGGGCAGACTGGACATCCTGATTCACTGTTTAGCCTTTGCCAATAAAGAAGATCTATCGGGAGAGTTTAGTCAGACATCCCGTGAGGGGTTTTCCCTAGCCTTAGACATTAGCACTTACTCCCTCAATCGACTAACAGCGGCTTGGAAGCACTTGATGACTGATGGCGGTAGCATTGTCACCCTCAGCTATCTGGGGGGTGTTAAAGTAATTCCCAATTATAATGTGATGGGTGTTGCTAAAGCAGCACTGGAAATGAGTGTTCGTTACCTGGCAGCAGAACTCGGACCTCAAACGATTCGGGTCAATGCTATCTCCGCAGGGCCAATCCGGACCTTAGCCTCTTCAGCAGTTGGGGGGATAATGGATATGATTCATCATGTAGAGAAAGTAGCACCACTGCGCCGCACGGTTACTCAGGAAGAAGTGGGTAAAGCAGCTGCTTTCTTGTGTAGTGATTTAGCCAGTGGCATCACTGGTCAGGTTTTATATGTAGACGCTGGTTACGAAATAATGGGCATGTAGGTGACATACTCCCACACTGACCTATCGGTTCAGTGTGGGCTTCTTACCAACTCCAGCTATTGCTTAGGATACACGGGTTACTTTATTAACGACACGGGATGCCCCGACCCGCCGGAACAATACAATAAGTTCTATTTTTAAGCACGTAGGTGGCGGTTAGCTCTTAATTTGTCTTCCCTACTATATCTAGTATAAACGATATAAACCCTGTCCGCAATTGATCTCACACTCATGCTGCCCATGTTCGTTGTGAGGCAATTGAGCGGATGAAGTTAAGTTAGACAGGAGCAAAGATGTAATGCAAGTAAGCAATAACCGGACGCAGATCGAGAGCGGACCGATAATTCTCAACACTCAAGAGTCTACGTTAAAGGCGCGAACAGCTTCAGTCAGGCGTACTACTGGGGAAACTGATGTACAAGTGTCACTGAATTTAGATGGTACAGGTATCTGCACCGCTAATACAGGCATCCCATTTTTAGACCATATGCTGCATCAAATCTCTTCCCATGGACTGATTGACTTGGAGGTGCAGGCAAAGGGAGACCTAGAAATTGATGATCACCACACTAACGAAGATGTTGGGATTACCCTAGGGCAAGCCTTGGCAAAAGCATTAAGCGATCGCAAAGGAATTTTCCGCTTCGGTAATTTCCTGGCTCCCCTCGATGAGGCATTGATTCTGGTATCTCTAGATTTTTCTGGACGTCCTCACTTAAGCTATGGCTTGGAAATTCCTACCCAGCGTGTCGGAACCTATGATACCCAACTGGTGCGAGAGTTTTTTGTTGCACTGGTTAACCATAGTCAGCTCACCCTACATATCCGCCAACTAGATGGCATCAATTCACATCATATTATTGAAGCGACATTCAAGGCATTGGCCAGAGCAATGCGCATGGCTGTGGAAATTGATCCTCGTCGTGCAGGGATGATTCCAAGCTCTAAGGGGGTTTTGTAAAAGCTATCCGGAAATCCTAAAAGTTGATAACAAACAAAAAGCCATGGGACTAAGAGTTCCACAGCTTTTAGACTGGTCTAAGGAGCATTAACTACATTTGATCTTAGAGTAAGCTAACCGTGGGCATAGTCCTCGTAACAGTTTTGGTAACGAATTGACTACTCTCGTCGCTAAATCAAATATTATAGCGAGAGATTTCTAAGAACATAAATCCTTACTGGCGCGCGCCAAATAGCCTCTACACTCTGAGATCAAATCATTGATTTTACTTGTCTTTTGGCTTACGCTTCTAGCAGCGGTGCGCTTGACCCGTAATTAAATTACGGGTCAAGGGCACCGTGAGGCTTTTCAGCTGGCGCGCAAATCGGCACTTTATAGTTGATTAATTATCTCTATCTACTAGTAAAAATTATCAATAATCGCAAGAGTTTCCGTCTCCAATTCCCCGGAGACGCGCGCCTTAGATCGGGTCGCCTGATTACAAAAGACTTAACCCTTTTATTTTATGCAAGACCTTTCGCGGAGCGGCTATGGGCGAGCATCACCCATAAAGGCGACCCGATCTTACGGTAACTTCTAACCCGCTAACCCTTACTGGCAGTGCCAGACGCTGCTTAACACGGGTATAACGGGAGTCCCCAAGGAGATTGAATGATGGTTTTGACTCAGCTATATTCCAAACGAGGATTTACCAAAGGGCACCAGGATTGTGCTAATCCTCATAGATTCAAACGACTAGTGCCCTAGTGCTGACGCTAACCAACCAATTCTAGGCAGCCAGCCCCCCAAGGTGCATCATTCAGACCTAGCCAAAGTCCAAGATTGCACCCTTGAGTTTTAGAAAAATCTGGGATTATGTGGTCTAATTTTGGTTGATTTAATTTCATTATGATTCTGGTGTTTCAGCTCAGTGGCAATGATTAGCTGATCAAGGGTGCAGTTGAGCTTTTCCATCATTAACTTAGTCTGCCAAAAGGAGAGCTTAGGCTGCATTTTACCCCTTTCCCAAATGGAAATGGTTTTTTGGGTTACTCCAAGAGCCTCAGCAAGTTCTCGCTGAGTTAAGCCAACTTGCTGGCGCAACTTTAGTAGTGTTATGTCATGATGTTCACGTAGCATTATAGTTTACTATATAATATTGTCCAACGCCATATCATCAACGGTATAAACAAACAAAAACACATAATGGCAGGTAGCCAAAAGCTGCTTTTGCTTTTTGAAACCTAATCATAACGGTTCCAAGTTATTTACCCCAGCCATCCTTAAATCTACAAATAACAGCTCAATCCGTTATACGTCATCCACATCCAGTCAAATATGGTTCCTGCTTGGCTGATGGATCGGTTGCTTTAATCCCAAAAAGCCATCACTCAACTAAAATACTTAGAGACAAAACTTAGTTGACATTTTACGGCACAACACGCTACTATAAGTATGTTGTCAAAGTTAGTCAGGTGACCAAGTATCTTAAACCTAAAGAAGCTTCTGAGTTACTAGGCGTTAACGTCAGGACTTTAGCTAGATGGGAAAAGGCCGGAATTATCCAAGCAATTAAAACACCATCAGGACAACGGAGATATGATGTAGAATCCTATACTCACTCCTTCAGTGTCAAAAAAGAAACAGTGCTTTATTGTCGAGTTTATAGTCATGCTCAGAAGCCAGATTTAAACAGGCAAGTGGCCCAATTGCAAGCTTTATACCCAGAAGCCAGAACTATTAAAGAAGTTGGTGGAGGATTAAACTTTAAGCGAAAAAAACTACTAGCACTTCTCAGTCAAATTCTTAAAGGTGAAGTCAGTCGAGTAGTTGTTGCTCATAAAGATAGGCTGGCTCGATTTGGTTTTGATTTGTTTAACTGGCTTTGTGAACAAAATAAGTGTGAGTTGATTGTTCTCAATGAAAAAGAACTTTCACCACAAGCAGAAATGGTAGAAGATATCCTGGCAATTCTTCACTGTTTTTCAAGTCGATTGTATGGACTAAGAAAATACAAGACTCTGTTGAATAATGATCCCGAATTATGCAAAGAGCCTTCAAAACCAAGTTAAAACTGAATAACAAACAGAAAACCTTAATGGCTCAACACGCCGGTTATTCAAGATGGATTTGGAATTGGGCACTTCGGATGTGGAACTCCGCTTATAAAGAGGGACTAAAACTGTCAACTAACAAGCTCAAAAAGTTTTATACCAATCACATCAAGCCTGATTATCCCTGGCAGTCTACCCTAAGTTCAAGAGTTTATCAGTTTGCTTTTCTGCACTTAGGTGAAGCATTCAAGCGCTTTTTTAAAGGTACGGCTCAACATCCTAAATTTAAGAAAAAAGGACGAAATGATCGCTTTACCATTGATAACTGCGGTAAGGTTATGGTTTTTGAAGGGAGAAGGTTAAAGCTTCCCTTTATTGGATGGGTTAGGACTTATGAAGCTTTACCTGAAATACAGACTAAACGAATAACCATCAGTCGAGTGGCGGACTCTTGGTATTTGTCTGTAGCTTATGAGTTTGACCCCGAACCTACAGTTAAAACCCGAGACTATTTAGGTGTTGATGTTGGGGTAAAAGTTCTCGCGACTTGCTCAGATGGAACTGTATTTCCTAATCCTAGAGCGTACAAAAAGGCTCAAAAGAAGATAGCATTACTTCAGCGACAATTGGCTAGAAAAGAAAAAGGCTCTAAGAATAGGGATAAGGCCAGATTGAAACTAGCCAAAACGTACCAACGAGTCACTAACATCCGGAAAGATGCCATCGATAAATTAACCTCCTGGCTTAGCAAGAACCACGCTGTCATAGGGTTAGAAGACTTGAATGTGTCCGGTATGTTGAAAAATCATAAACTAGCAGGTGCTATTGCTGATTCTGCCTTCTATGAGATTCGTCGCCAACTGGAATATAAATCCGAATGGTACGGCTGTGAATTAGTGTTTGCCGATCGGTTTTTTCCATCCTCTAAAACCTGTTCTAGTTGTGGAAACAATCAAGAAATGCCACTAACACAACGAGTTTTTAGCTGCTTCGCTTGCGGTGCCGTCAAGGACAGAGATTACAACGCAAGTGTGAATTTACAGCATTTAGCCGAGGGCTTCTTGGTGATAGCCTGTGTAAGTGAGTAGGGCCGACCCCTCACGCAACCCAAGTTTTTGGAAGAAGCAGGAAGTAAACGTTAACGTGCTGATTATACCGCGTTATATCAGTTTTACAAAGCAGCAGAATAGAGAAGACTTAGGTCAGCGGCGGTTGGATTAAACGGCGCTCACCTAAGCGCGAATTTAATTCAACGACTGTAAGCGCACCGGGTAGGTATCAGCTGACCTGCTCTGCTGATAGAATGCCACCAAAGCTATTGATTTGATTTATCTTGGCGCGTGATTAATAACAGTCGAAGTAAAGCTTAAGACATATTTCTGCTCCGAACGCGCCCCGCGTGGCCTACGGCCTTAGTCCCTACTCCCTGCTCCCTTTCAACCAAAATACTCTGTCCTCAACTATACTTCGGTTGCTGCTATATGTGAGAGTCACCAAGCTGAAAACCACGCCTCTTCAGAGCGTGGATGAAAGCTCGAGAGCGACTTTAGTCGCCGTGAAAAAAAAAGATTGTAAGCTTCCCTAATCTTCTCCTTGCCTGTGTAGAATAAAGTATTATAGAGTACAGGCTGAAAAACCGCTAGGACAGCTGGAATAGGGAACCAAGTTTGACCGCCTAGAAAGTAGTAATGCTCAGAGGGTAGGGAAAATCCTCTCTAAAAACCCAATCGTCAACCAACAATTGACGTGTGAACCTAGAACAGAAAACTTTCCAAGAAAAACCGGTGCGCTTTCCGTTGGCGAATTGAATTTGCCACAGATTGCACCGTAGTGTACGGTGGGGCACACCGAAACATGGGGAAAAGAGTCGGCACTCTCAAGAAAGTACCTGAACGCCTAAGGAGAACTGCCCTCTAGGTCTGCCGTGAATTAACTGGGTATTTGGTAGTTTTCTACCGATATTTGGTTAAGTATTGCTTCTCCCGAAGACACGACGGTTTAAGGTGGTTCGCTGATCTAGGAATCCCCACGTCTTTAGACGGGGGAGTGTCAACTTGGTTTCAAATCCTGTACTGAAATAGTCTTATGACCGCTGCAACTCCCTTAGCTAATGCTCCCGATTTATCTACCGATAACTACCTGGTGGTGGGCTTAGCCACCTGCTTTATCAAAGAAGAGGGGGAAGTTCATCAAGTTCAAATTATTGAACCCATCCCCTCAGCCTCCCTAGAAGCACTGCTTAAAAGCGTTCCTACATCTTACTCAGTGGCTTTTGGTACAACTCTAGGTCAAGTAATCTCAGGGGATAGCCTTGTCAAACCCGCTGAGTTTCCAGAGGATGCTCAGTTTTGCGATGATTTTACTAACCGAGCCCTCGCGGCTGCACGCACTTACAAGAGTTGTCCAGAAGCGATCGCTCATATTCCCCTCGGCACAACGTTTGATAACTTCAACTTTTCCACAGAACGCAAGCGGTTGCTAAATATGCAGCGAGTTGTTACTAAGGAAGAT
The DNA here is from genome assembly GCF_010672795.1 of Moorena sp. SIO1G6. NCBI lineage: Bacteria > Bacillati > Cyanobacteriota > Cyanophyceae > Coleofasciculales > Coleofasciculaceae > Moorena > Moorena sp. SIO1G6. Next base: position 79,144 of record NZ_JAAHFZ010000012.1, on the reverse strand, counting down.
AATGTAAAACAGCATGAGTACACTCACAAGGTTCTCTAATCGTTAATCCATTAGTCCTTAGTTAATTGAAACAAGACTTAGGCTTGCACCCGTTGCTCAAGCCTAGTGTATGGGATATGGGCATTGTTGTATGGGCGCTATGGTCTTAACAATTATCCTTTGACCAATCACTAAGGACTAACGACTATTTCTCTAACAACTTCCAGCCACCATCCCAGTCATCGTTAGGAGGTTCTTGAAGAAAACGCTGACAACGGCTCAGGTGCAATACAGACGCTTGGTCATGTTTGTCATATTTTTGTAGAATGGTGCCAAACTCACCCATGGCGAGGGCGAACTGTCGCTGGAGGTAATACTGACGGCCTTTGTAGTAATGTTCAATGATTCGTGCTTTGTCCTCCGAAATCGGTTCAGATTTTAGGCCCACCAGTTCATAAATGGATACTGGCTTGGTCTTGCCCTTAACAATTACCTTGTCCAATTCCCTAGCCCAGATCTGGTCAGCACAGGCTCTGTAAGTATTTTCACTAATTAGGATGTCACAACCGTATTGCTTGCTAGCCGTTTCCAAGCGAGCACCTAAATTGACTCCATCACCAATAGAGGTAAACTCCATTCGTTTAGTCGAACCCATATTACCACTAATGACGCTATCGGAGTTGATGCCAATGCCGATCTTTAAAGGTTTTCGATTAGCTTTAACACGTTGCTGATTAAACTCTTTGAGACGTTGGCGCATCTCTAAGGCTGTTTGCACTGCTCTCCAAGCATGATCCTCTTGGGGCAAGGGCGAACCAAAAACAGCCATAATCGCATCCCCAATGTATTTGTCGAGGGTACCTTTATATTCAAAAATTGCATCCACCATCGACTCAAAATAGTCGTTTAGCATACCCACGACCTCTTCTGCCTTTAAACTTTCGCTCAAAGCAGTATAGCCACGAATATCCGAGAACAGAACTGATACCTCTTTGCGATCGCCTCCTAATTTATGGTCATCGAGCTTAAGTAATTCCTCTGCTAACTCCTGGGTCATGTAGCGATACATGGTAGTCTTGAGGCGTTTTTCATCACTAATGTCATCCATGACTACCAACGCACCATAGACATGGGTTTGATCACTGGCATCAGCAATAGAGTTAATCGAGAGATTCACACAATGCTTGGTTGATTCTAACCCCTGTGAGATCAGGGTTTGGTCGGGGTAGTACTGACGGCTGTCTTTTTCTGTCTTGGCAGTTAAAGCGTTCTGGAGCCATTGAGCAAAATTTCCCCCTTTGATGTTAATCAACTGACTAACCGATAACCCCTCCAATCTGTCTCCAGGGTAATACCCCAGCAATTTCTTGGCACTTTCATTGGTAGCGATAATCTTACCGGTTTTATCGGTGGAAATAACCCCATTACTGAGACTGCGCAGCATATCCCGCTGAATTTGTTCCTGCTGTTTGATGGTGGCAAAAAGTTTCGCTCGCTGTATGGCTACCCCAGCTTGAATATTGAAGGCTTTCATGTATTCTTCATCAATGCGATTAAAACTTGCTTGCCAGCATTCGGGAGCTTTAGGCCAATCATTCGGATTGTAGGGCTCAAAGTCACCGGTCTTTTTCTTGTTGACTAGTTGGGTGACACCTATTAACTCTTGATTGGAGTTATACACTGGCATACACAAGAGGCTACAGGTGCGATAACCAGATTCCTGATCAACTTTTTTGGAATTGTATGAATTGGGATGATCATATAGGTCAAAAGGAATATTTAGAGCTTCACCTGTTTGAGCTACCTTGCCGGCAAAGCCAACCCCCATTAGGATCCGGATTTCTTGGGAGGAACCATCCGCTTGGGGAATTTGCGCCCACAGTTCATTACGTTCTCGGTCAATGAGCCACAGGGTACTACGGTCGGCTTTCATCAGCGTTTTCGCCTCATCCATCACCCGCTTGAGGGTTTCGTCTAGATCCAAACTGCTGAGATTGAGGGATTCTGTAGCTTTGATCAGTGCTGTTGCTGCTCTTTGTCTCTGGGTAGCTCGGTACAACGACTTCGAAGATTCTAGAACCAGCCGCATCGAAGGGGCAAAATCCTTAAACAGTTTTTGATCTTCGTCAGTAAAGCCCTGTTGATCAATTTTTTCCTTTAAGGAAGCGTTCTGTCTATAGGAATTTTTGACCTTATTCAGTAATTGGACTACGGCAACTAAATCTCCCTGTCGATTCAACAGGGGCAATGCTAGCAGGGTATAGGTGCGATATCCAGTTTTTTTGTCAGACTTTTTGGCAGTGTTAGAACGAGAGTCATCATAAAAATCGTAGGGAACGTTAACCACCCGTTTGAAAGTAGCTACTTCACCAACAATGCCCTGATCAGCTGGAAATCGCAGTTCTCCTAAGGTGTTGTTTCCCTCTCCCTTTGCCACTACCGACCAAAGTTCCTTCTTGTCTTCATCCAGAAAAAATATTGTTACTCGGTCGGCATTCATTAACTCTGCCGTCTTGATAGTAATCGCAGTCAAAATCTCCTGGAGAACCTTCTCAAAATCTTGGTTTTCCAGTAGAGCTTCCAGCATCGACAGGGTTTGATTGACGATCTGGAGTGCCTTCTCTACACTTGGGACTACTTGTTTTAAACTTTTCCGGTTTAAAGGTGCCAGAAAGTTAGATATCCCTTGTCCCGCCGCAACTAGCGAACCGGCTGCTGAGGAATTTGCCTCAGATATGCTCCCCTTTTCCACCTGATTTGAATTGTGTTGATCAACAGATGCAGCTACCATAGAATTATCCTGCGCTAAAGCTTTGGTTTTGCTGAAGCGGTCTAATGATGGCGTGTTTTTGATACTTATTTACTCTTACATTGATACTTATTGACTCGTCAGAGCCAGTTAACCGAATTGATCTGAGTTTAAGGCTAATCTGTTGATTACCTAGAGAGCACCTTCTATGCTGGCCGCTGAGTAGATTTTTTCTGATTGAGAGTTAAATATGGCCTGACTGGATTATAGTGCATTCTAGATTAATTTGTCAGTAGCTTAATTAATCAATTGCGATCCAACTATTAAACTAATGCATCACAACCTCACAATTTTTAACATTTAGCTGTTTGGCCTGGCGTTGCTTAATAATAAAATGATTTTAAGAGTTTTGTAGAATAGGCATCTTGCCTGTTCGGCGATCTTTTGGGGCGGGCAGGATGCCCACTAATCTCCTATTCATTCAAAGACTGACGCAACGCCTTTGGCCTTAGTCCTGTCTTCCCACTGTGCATGTCTTACGCCAGCTAGCAGCTTGGGACAACAAGGAAGCCGCAAAATTCATAGCGTCTTGAGCCGACTGTCCACCAGCTAACTGAGCGATTTCTTCCTGCCGCTTTTGGGGATGATTCAGGAGACTAATCCTTACTACAGTTCGAAGCTCGGGCATTCCAGATTCCGGGATTTGGGTAACTACTTGAGTCCTGCCAGAGCGGTTAACTTGAGGGGAAGATGGTTGTTTCAAAATGCTAGAAATCGGTTGAGCAATCACCTGTTTATCCACCCTAAAATGTTGGTCTGCCATCGCAGCAATTAACGGTTGGTGAGTCACACAAAGAACTTGGTGGCGTTGACTGAGTTGGTAGAGTCGTTCTGCGATCGCTCCTGCTACCCGACCAGACACCCCAGCATCAATTTCATCAAAAATTAAGGTTGTTCCTGGCTGGTTACTGCTGGAAAAACAGGCTTTCAGTGCCAGTAAAAATCGACTCATTTCTCCACCGGAAGCCGTCTTAGCAAGAGGTTGCAAGGGTTCTCCGGGGTTGGGAGAGAAGTAAAAGGTGACTTGATCAGCACCAGCTGCCGTGGGGACAATGGGGCTGATTTCCACTGTAAACTTTACCTTCTCCATAGCCAAGGGCTTTAACTGGTTAACCAGCTGTTTTTCCAGTTCTGACCCAGCCCTATAGCGCAATTTGGTCAGTTGATCACATTCATCGGTCACGTTTTCCTGACTCAATGCGTAATTTCTCTCTAATTGTTCTAGAGATGCACCTTCACTGCCTAATTCTTCCAGTTCTGCCTGTAGGCTCTCATAGTGAGCGATTGCCTCAGCAAGGGTTGGTCCATATTTGCGGCAAATTTGTTTAAGAACCCCAATTCTTTCCTCCACCACTTGGAGACGTTCCGGATCAGTCTCTAGTCCATCTCCATAGGCATTAATCTGATGGGCAGCTTCCACCACTTGAGCCAATGCTCCACTGACTAAGTCTAGTAGAGGTTGCAATTGACTATCATAGTCTACCATATCCTGTAAGGTACTTTCCGCTTGACCCAATAAGTCAGCACTAGCTAAAGTCCCCTGATCATTATGGTAAAGTGCTTGATAGACTTGGTAACTCCTCTGTTGGAGTTCCACAACATGGTTCAGACGCTGGTGTTCACGTTCAAGCTGTTCAAGTTCGTCAGGAGCGCTAAGGTTGGCAGCACTGAGGTCTTGAATTTGATACTCTAACCAGTCCAGACGTTGTAGGCGTTCTTGCTGAGACTTTTGCTGTGTCTCTAGAGCTTTCTTGGCCTCTTGACAAGCTATATACGCAGATCCAACTCGATCTCGCTGTTGGATCACAAGGGAACCGCCGTAAAGGTCGAGTAGGCCTCGTTGGCGTGCTGGCATAATTAGCTGTATGGTTTGACCCTGAGCAGTAATTTCTACCAAGCGCTCACGCAGTCCCTCCATCAGTTGCCGATTAACTATCGTGCCATTGACCCGAGAACGCGATCGCATGCCTTTCTCTGTTGCGGTAATCTCTCGGCTACAGACTAAATCGGCTTGATCAAGTAAGTCAATCTCTTGCTCACTCAACCAGGCTATCAAGGGGTTATCTACCGAGAAGGTGGCTTCTAGCAAAGCCCGTTTAGTCCCTGTGCGAATCAGCCGATTGGTTACTTTTCCCCCCAGGGCAATATCAATGGCATCCAAAATAATGGACTTACCCGCACCGGTTTCCCCAGTCAACACATTTAGACCAGCACCGAATTCCACTTCTACGTGGTCAATTAAGGCAAAGTTGTGAATTCGCAAATAAAGTAACATTGAGCAAAATTCACTGTTGGGCAAATTGTGATATTAAACACATTTTGTAACAATTTAGGAAAAGTCACACCCTAATACCCAATTGAAGTCTAAGGGTTAACTCTAGTAATCGTTGAGCGTTCACCATTCAGTTTATCGTCAAGTGTCCACTAAAAATCAGTATTCTTACGCAGAAATGGGTTATTCCACCATTCTGGTATGAAGATTGCCGAACCTTTATTAAGTTTTAATGATATCCCCCTTTTGTTACAATAGTTTACAGAATCGCTTCTGTTTGTCCGTCGGAAATATCTTCTTATGAATCCTAAAACAGTTTCCCCAACTTCTGTTCAAGCACTAGACTCACAGGCTGATGCGGACAGGTCAGTGGTACCAGTGTCGGGAACTCAGAGCTCAGTTGAGGAAGAGTTGAGCTCGACAACGGAATCCTCTGTCTTGGAAACAGACAAACCACGCTACGACCCGTCAGCGATCGCAGCCCAGTACCAGAACGCATACCTGTCAGTTCTAGGGCGGTCTTTTACCATTATCTGGTCATTTATATCGTTGGCTCTAGGTATGTGGTGGGATCGGTTTCGGGGTCGGGATGTTACCAAGAACCAGCGCAGAGCGATTCAACTGCGGGAAATTTTAACCGACCTAGGACCAGCTTACATTAAAATCGGACAAGCTCTTTCCACACGACCGGATTTAGTCCCACAAGTTTTCTTGGATGAGTTGACGCTGCTACAAGACCAACTCCCAGCCTTTGAGAATGAGGTGGCTTATAAATTTATTGAGGAAGAATTAGGCGATCGCCCGGAAAATATTTTCGCTGAACTGACTGAAAAGCCTGTGGCAGCGGCTTCCTTAGGACAGGTCTATAAGGGCAAACTCAAAACTGGGGAAACTGTTGCGGTCAAGGTACAGCGACCAGGATTGGCAAATAAAATTACCCTAGATATTTACATTCTACGCCGTCTGGCACAGTGGGTACAAAGCAATGTCAAGCGGGTGCGCAGTGACTTGGTTGCCATCATGGATGAGTTTGGTGCCCGGATCTTTGAAGAGATGGACTATCAGCATGAAGGGCGCAATGCTGAACGCTTTGCCAAGCTTTACGGCAAACTACCGGAAATTTATGTTCCCCGAATTTACTGGGACTACACCGGGCGTCGTGTCCTGACTATGGAATGGGTAACGGGTAGTAAGCTGACGGATATGGAGACAATCAAGGCTAAAGGCATTGATGCCAAGCACTTGATTGAAGTTGGGGTAAACTGTTCCTTGCGACAGCTACTGGAATACGGATTCTTTCACGCTGACCCTCACCCTGGAAACCTGTTAGCCACTTCTGACGGCAAGCTGGCTTATATTGACTTTGGGATGATGAGCCAAGTCAAGAAGTATCAGCGCTATGGTTTGATTGAAGCTGTTGTCCATCTGGTCAATCGTGACTTCCCTGGTTTGGCCAAGGACTACGTGAAGCTGGAGTTTCTGACCCCAGATACAGACCTGACACCAATTATTCCTGCCCTAGGCAAGGTTTTTAATAATGCCTTGGGAGCCAGTGTGGCAGAACTCAACTTCAAGAGTATCACTGACCAGTTATCAGCTTTGATGTATGAGTATCCCTTCCGGGTACCCGCTTACTACGCCCTGATTATTCGCTCCCTAGTCACCTTAGAAGGGATTGCCATGAATGTTGAGCCAGATTTCAAAGTACTCAGTAAAGCCTATCCTTATGTAGCCAAGCGCTTATTGACAGATCCATCACCGGAATTACGGGCATCCTTGAAGGATTTACTGTTTAAGGATGGCGGTTTCCGTTGGAACCGTCTGGAAAACCTGTTGCGCAATGCTGGAAATTCTCCAGATTATGATATCAACCAAGTCTTAGATCAGACCCTAGACTTTATTTTTTCAGATCGAGGAGCTTTCATCCGGGAGCAGTTGGTCAATGAAATTGTCAAGGCGATCGATAGCTTTGGAAGACGGACATTGGATAACGTCAGTTATGCCTTGCAGGAACGTCTAGGCTTAGAAATAAATAATAAAGATAATCAAGACAAGAAGCCAGAAGATAAACCCGAAAGTACTGAGAATATCCAACGGATTTGGCAAATTTTACAAGACACTCCTGGTTTTGACCTAATGCAATTGTTGCCAGTTATTCCTCAAGTGTTGATAAAACAGGAGACCCAGGAAATGGGACAAAAAATTGCTGGTGGTTTGGCACAGCGAGTAATTGCTCGGATGATTCGGGATGCTTTACTCCAGGATAATCCTGACAATGGCACCGCTAACGGTCATGGCCAGGGCTCAAACCCTAACTTAGTTTTGCCCCCTGCTGCTGCGATGCGATAGATTATAGAAATTTTATTTGGAAATGCGGTTAGAGGTTGAAGGTTGAAGGTTAGAGGTTGAAGGTTGAAGGTTGAAGGTTGAAGGTTAGAGGTTGAAGGTTGAAGGTTGAAGGTTGAAGGTTACAGGTTACAGGTGACGCAGTTGAAGCTTACAGGTTACAGGTTACAGGTTACAGGTTACAGGTTACAGGTTACAGGTTATTAAACTTCCAAACTTTCAACCATCCAACCTTCAACCTGACAACCAAACAACCTGACAACCTTGGCCAAAAGGCCACGCGATCGCTGAAAGCGGGACTTTGTCCATCGCGTTCAACCAAACAACCTTGGCCAAAAGGCCACGCTACGCGAACAACCAAACAACCTTGGCCAAAAGGCCACGCTACGCGAACAACCAAACAACCTTGGCCTTTGGCCACGCTTCGCGAACAACCTTCAACCATTCAACCTAAATCTGCCCAACAAATCCGGAATCTAACAACTCCAAGACGTAGGTTACAGTATGACTAAGAGGGATTAATCTAGTTTAAACCTATGTCTAAACTACAAGAAGCATTGGAATTCATCGAGAAAATTGAACGTGATAACCCTGGTAAATCCGCTTATGAAATTGTTAATCATTTGCGTGGGTACACTAAGAAGGCATATACTAGTAGATTATGGAGTACAGCTACGGGGTATCACCAAGAGTATATTCGAGATGAATTTGAAGGAAAACTCAATATCAATGAATTGGTATTAAGTGGTGAAATTACCGACTTTGGTCATTTTATCGGTTCCCTTTCTGATCAAATTGATCAGCCTGGATTCCAATGGTCAGATTTTACTAGCTGGACTGGTGACCATACCTCATGGGCTGGAGATATTGGTTCGGCGATTGTGGCCTATCGAGACCCCAATGACAACATAGATGTTAACAGTGTCGAGGAAGCTTTGGATAGGTTAGCCAGAGATTCTGATTATACTGCGGATATTGCAGCTTACGTAGTAGGAGAAATGATTAACTCTCGTAAGCAATCTTCCATTACTCAGGCGATTTATCAGTATAATTCTAAGTCCTACTCAGAAAATGTTAGGACGTTTATTAAAAAGCGTTTTGGCGCAGTTATTGAAGAAGATAAACTTAAGAATCCGGCTGGGCTTGATTCAAAAATGCGTAGCGCTATTTCTACTTATATCCAGTTTTCTTCAGCCTATGAATCCTTAAAGTCTCTCAAGGATTTAGCTAAATTACCTCTAAATTTAGGCTCAGAAGATAACTCTATACCTAATAGTGTTGATATTTTTAAAGGTTCTCAACATTTTATCAAGCATATAGTCAAGTATGGCAACTTAGATGGTTTACTATTTAAGCCATACCAAATACCTGGGATGTCCTGGCTAGGAACCGTAAACTATGAAGTTAGAGTACCGGGCTGACTTAACTAGTTCATTAGTGTTAAATCGGGAATCGGGAATCGGGAATCGGGAATCGGGAATCGGGAATCGGTAATCGGGAATCGGTAATCGGTAATCGGTAATCGGTAATCGGTAATCGGTAAGAAGTAGTTTTGGGAGCTTAAGAGTATCTTTAAATATATCTTTTATCATAGTTTTATATCATGTTCGGATAATTATTTATAAAACACCATTATCCTTGAAACCTTACTCCTTTACTTCTGCCTTTCCCCTCCTGGGAGGGGTTAGGGGTGGGTGCCTTCTGCCCTCTGCCTTGCTTTCCCCAAAGTATAAGTATTCAACCGGACATGATATTACTGAATCGTAAATACTTCTACGGTAAAACTGGTAAAGCCCGATCGATCATAGTGGCGAGTGCCTCGTTGCAATAAAGTCTGGTTAACCAGCCAATCCACTGCCACAAAAAACGCTTTTCCACTCTCTACCTGTGCCGGACAACTGATTGCAATACGGTTGGTAAAGTGTAACCTCAGGTAATCTTCAGCTAAATCGTCTAACGGTTGCCATGAGGTTACTACTGGGCCTGAAATTTGCCAGTCCGGGGTTATTGTTTGCACTGTTCCTTGCCAGTCGCTACTAATTTCATGGGCGGGAGGTAGAGCAGGCACATTCACGAAATGTCCTAGGTGTTCCGGAAAGACAGTAAAGCGTTTTAAGCTGCCACTTTCATCGTATTTGGCAATCGCAGTAGCACGACTATTTTCATATCTTAAACATATATCGGAAAAAAACGTGGAGCCGGATTTTACTGTGGTTGAACCCCAGGAAAAGCCATTGTCTAAAAACAAGCCGGTTGTGATAGGTTGCTTGTAGGGTTTAAAGGTTTTTGTCTCCGTCTTGCCATTAGCATAAGTATAGTGATTTTGGTGATGTATTTCACGACAATCTGCTGTGGGACGAAAGCTTCTAATACAGCGCCAAGATTCTATGACGTCTCCTGTGGTTGAGTATCTAGTCCAAATCCCATAGAAGTCTCCTGAATAATATCGACAGAACTTCTTCCAATTTTGGAGTTTTCGATCCATAGGTTTATTCTGTTATATATAGCAGTTTGAAATTGGTTGAGGTACAAATTTATGGTTTTTAGGGAGTAGGGAGCAGGGAGCAGGGAGCAGGCAAGAGGCAAGAGGCAAGAGGCAAGAGGCAAGAGGCAAGAGGCAAAAGGTAAGAAGCAAGACTGAAAAAATTATGTGTACCTCATATCTATAATAAAGGCTGTATCATCACTACTTATATAGTTGTTATATAGTTTAATTTTGGCTATCAATCAAAACTGTTATTTTACTTATTTTATATTCGACTTTAACACCAAAAATCGGTAGTATAGGTTTTTATATGTTACATTATTAATGTGTTAGGTAATGTCTGTATAATTACCCTTAATCAAACTATGCCCCATCTCCCCATCTCTGATTAATTACTCTTTAAGGTTAAACCGGATAACTCACCGGATGAATTATAGTCAACTAGCAGTTGTTGTCTAATATTAGGATTAACTTGCCAATCTCCAATCACAACGAAAGACATTTCTGGTTTTAGTTTGGGGGGATAACTTAATGATATCCCATCTGGATAATAAAAGGTTTGATAGTCTGGATATTCCCAAGCTAAATGAGTTGGTGTTGGCTGAGATAGTTGAGTGACTGGGGTAAGGGTAATTGCTAATCCTTCTTCCCCATTAAGGATATCTCGATCGGGGATTAAATATGGGTTAAGTGTCCAATGATCACAGGGCTTTTGTAAATCTTCCTCTCGGATACTAACTGTTTTATCTAATTCCCCATCTGAGTTATACACTACTACAATACTATGGCGTAATTCTTGATATCTAAACCAGAACTCTACTGCAAATAACTCCCCTGGTTCAAATCGATTTACTGTCCAAATAGCCGAGCCTTGTTTAAACATATACATAAACGATGCTTGAGCGGTTTGTTCAGCTAAACCATTGATTAAACTGTTTGGAGTATTGTGGAAAAATTTCTCCTCTTCAGTTCCATTATCATACATATATACGTTAGTTTGGGTAATGTGAGTCTGCTCAGCATTAATGATAGAGCATCGACTACCTACAAAGGTTTCTATCACTTCACCTTGAGGGGAATAAATTGTCCAAGACCCATACCAATTCTGTAAATGATGGGTGATCAAATTACTCCAGTTATGCTGCTTTAATTGTTCAAATGTCTGATTCATCGGGATTGTGTGAAGTTTTATTACAAAAATAAAAGGGAACAGCGGATCTGGGAACAGCGGATCTGGGAGCAAAAATTATCACAATTTATTTAGGAGCCCTAGATATCCGGTTTTTATACTGTTTTTTTAAATCTGTCCTATAATGGTTGGTAATTTGAAGGGCTACAAACTTAACTCTGGAAAGATTAGCGTAGGGTAAACGGTAATTATAAAAGAGTTATGGATAATTGTGGGAACCTTTACCAATTAATAATTAGCAATTCCAAATAAGCAATTACTAACTACAAATTACCAATAAATAACTGTGTTCGATCAGGTAGATAGGGATCAGGTCAAATTTTTAGAACCTATGAACTATAGCAATTCTCTATGCCATGAGGTTGAGAAGCGTACCTCATAAATCCTATAAACGCTATATGTACGATCACAGCAAGCTAAAACCCATGAGAGGGCTATAGCTTTTTTATAAATGCTCTGCATAAGTGATAGCTCCCGATAGATAGTCCTTTTTAGCACACTTTATTTCTCTGAAGGAGAAACTTGTTATGACAGCTGGGATGAATTCCGATCCCCCCAGAGGTCAAAACCTCGCCAGCACCATCGTGCTGGTAGTGGCTTGGCTTTTGGGTAATATCTGGGCACTGCAATGGCTATTTGAGTCATTTAAGTATGCATCACTGCTAAATCTGATGCTAATCGGTGTTGTGATCATGGCTTGTTTGGTACAGCTATGGCGCGATCGCTTAATTATAACTGTGTCAGCAACTCCCACCTTAAGACTCTATCCGCTGTTGCTAATGTTAGGGTCTGGGATTAGTGCGATCGCATTCAGATGGTTGGTGTATATCCCACAACTCAACTTACTCCTATTCCTACTGGGTAGCTACGGGTTATGGGGCTTGTTTATATCACCATCCCTTTGGCGTAAAGGGTTACCTGCTGCAATTTTACTTGCCTGTGTTGTCCCTTTCAGCACTGAGTTTAACAGTGGTTTGGGTTTTCCAGTAAGGGTGATCACTGCTCATGCTGTGGAACAGATGCTATCAGCTTGGCACATTGTAGCTATCTCCTCCCACGACATTATTGTCATGGAAAACGGCATTGCTCAGGTAGATTTGCCCTGTAGTGGTCTGAAAAGTTTGTGGACAGGGACTTTGTTTTTACTGGCAGCTACTTGGTTAGAACGTCGTCAGCTGGGAATACGTTGGTTACTGGTTTGCACTGCAAATCTGGTGCTGCTAGCGATCGCTAATACAATCCGGGTGCTGCTGTTAGTCATGATTATAGAAGTCTGGCAACAGCCACAAATTGCTGAAGTGCTACATCTACCGCTAGGACTGATGGGTTTTATCTTGGCCTGCGCCTTCAGTTGGATGCTGCTGCAAACCGTTCCTCAGAATTCCGGGGGTTTGATGTTGGCCACAACTGTGTTTAGGGATTTGTCATTGCTGGGTAAAGATAAGAAACAAGGAAGTTTGAAGAAAGGAAACCCCCATCGAAACGGAAATTTAGGATATTCGTCTAATTCCGGTCTGGCACTAAAGGATGATCAGTGGCGGCTAAACAAACAAAACGGGCATCCCCAGGCTACTGCTCTAGTTAAGACTGGTGTCAGCTATCAGTTTCAGCCAAAGTCTAAGAGTATCACTTGGCTGCTGATTGTAGTTATCGCTCTAGGGCTGGTAGGTCAAATTCAACCAATTCAAGAGAAGGTAAATGCGATTGCATCGATTCAATTACCCCAGCAACTGGTATCTGAACCATTACCTCTAACGGAAGCTGAACAGCGATTTTTTGATAATCCTGCCTTACCTATTGCTCAAAAGCAACGGTTTGTCTATGGCAATCTCTCCGGTTCAATGCTGTTGGTAGCCAGTAGCGCTTGGCAAGCTCACCATCCACCAGAATTATGTTTGGTGGGCAATGGTTTCAAGGTAGACTCCATTAAGCCAACCTTGCTCAATCAGTCAGTAAAGGCACGGTGGGTATCTCTGCAAGATGGCAAACGTTCAGCAACCTACTGGTTTCAATCACCCCAGGGCACTACAGATGATTTCCTATCCCGAATCTGGGATTATATCGCCCATCGCAACAAGACTTGGGTGCTAGTTTCTGTCCTCTTCGATAGTGAACACAATCCCGATAGTGCTGAGATTCAGACTTTTGCTAGCACTATCCATGATGCTATTCATCAAAGTTTAACGTCAGCGGTCAGCGGTCAGCGGTCAGCGGTCAGTGGTCAGCCGTCAGCCGTCAGCCGTCAGCCGTCAGCTTATTTTATTCAAAAGCTGTTCGGTTTAGCTTGGCCGTAGGCCAATGGCTGATAGCTGATAGCTGATAGCTGATAGCTGATAGCTGATAACTGATAGCTGATAACTGATAACTGATAACTGATAGCTGATAGCTGATAGCTGATAGCTGATAGAGCAATACAATGAAACAAAAATCTCTAAAACAAATCCTTGATATCAGTTTTTACAGTATTTTTTGGCTGTGGAATCTGATGTTTCTCACAGTTGTCTATGCTGGCATCTTGCCAATTATTGGTATTCTGTTAATCCAGGAGACCTTTGATGGTGCTATTCCTGTTGATTTCTTCCTTACGTTTTTAGCATTGATTGCAGTACCAACTGTCTGTACTGTAATTGGTGGTTGGCGTCTCACGATGCAACCAAGGGAGTTAATGCGCTTGTTTTATGGTGTGGAAGCACCCTTGTTTGCTTGGTGCCTAATTCGTTTGTTCTTGATCCGGGAATTTACCACTGTTAGCACCTTAGTATTGGGTACAGTTTTGGTGTGTATCCTGGCATTTGCTGCCGAAGTGTTATGGGGATATGATGCTAATCGTAAATCAGTAGCATGGCTACAACTAATCGCTCACACCTTGATGCTTTTGATTAGTGTTTATGTAGGATTGTTGGTGTTTTTTTATGTTATCCCTGCTGCTGGTGCTTCCATCCAAAATTTCTTCAAATTTCAATGGCTAGCTCAGCTGTGGGCAGTGTTTATCTATGGTAATATAATCGGTTTGTTCATGTTACTCCTATTTGGATTTAGCATTACCATATTTCTAGGAATGCCTTCAGTATTTACAGCTCTTTATCTTCATTCTGGACACCGGATATTAAGGGCTTTTGCTGGACAGTATGGGCGCAACCGGGCGATTCAAGGGGCAGTAGCTGTGGTTACTGTCTGGATAATTCTGTTCTTTTCCTTGAATGTACAAGCTCAAGTCGAGGCGTTTAAGCTCCTAGAAAATTACCCAAAAACTAATAGCGATCGCCAAGCCTTGATAGCTAAGTCTGATGTAATTCGCACTGGATTAGTTAATGCTAATTTGTTTCCCTATCGGTATCTGAGTAGCCGAGACGAGAATAACCATATCTACGCTATGTACAAAGATGTGTTTGACTTGCCAGATAACCTGTGTGAATTTTTACAGAATAGCTACAATCTGGTTATGTCACCGTTTTTGTATAAGGGCTCCCGAGACGATGTCCAAAAAGCTCAACAGCTTTATGGGGAATTCTTTGATACACCACTTCAGAAAGCGGAACGAAAATCTGTTCAACATGCTTTACAATCTACAGCGATAATTGACCAAGCTAAGGCTGGTTTGTTGAATATCGATCAAGAACGGGTGTGGCTGCAAAAGCAAGAGGTAACCTTAGATGCCCATGGGGATTGGGCAGATGTAGAAATCTACGAGGTGTATAAGAATAAAACTACTGATGTTGAAGAAGTACTCTACTATTTTTCCTTACCAGAAGGGGCAGCTATTACTGGCTTGTGGCTAGGTGAAACCGATGACCGCAATCAGCGCTTTCCATTTCAAGTCTCCCCACGGGGTGCTGCCCAACAGGTGTATAACTCCCAGGTCAGGCGATCGCGTCCTGTGGACCCAGCGCTGCTTGAGCAAGTCGGACCCCGGAATTATCGTCTCAGAGCATTTCCCGTTCCTCCTCCGCTATACTCATGGGAGAAAAGAAATGGTAGCGATCGCGCAACGGAAATGCATCTGTGGCTGACCTACAAGGTGATGCGACAAGAGAAGGGTTGGCCGTTACCTGAATTAAACGAACAACGGAATATCTTTTGGACAAATCGCACCAAGCGCATCCGCAATGGTAAAGTAAAACGGGGTTTTTATGATCGGTGGTTAGAAGCATATTTACCAGCAGATCAACCCCAGCAACCCATGGTTCATCAGGTGAATTTAGGGGATGGCTACCGCATCTCGGCGAAACCGTTAGACCTGTTGCAGAAATCAGCAATAGGAAACACTAACCTCTCGACATTAAAGGATAAGCGGTTTGCTGTCATTCTCGATAGTTCCAGGAGTATGGCTGCTCAAGCATCCCAGGTCAAACAGACATTCACTTGGCTGCAACAACAAGGTTTTGCTGATCAGAGCTTGACTAACAATGATGCGGATTTGTACATCACTGACGCAATAGATAACAAGATCGAACATCAAGCTAAACGCATTGATGATATCAGTGATTTTGATCCTGCTGAGATTACCTTTTATGGCTCTATCCAACCTGAACAGATGCTGCAACAGTTTGAACAGTTGCGTGGCAATACCCCCTATGACGGGATATTACTGGTGACTGATCAAGGTAGTTATGAGTTATCTGAGGATAATAACAATGTGGCGGTGGTGGCTGCACCCCTGTGGATGGTTCATTTAGGCAATCAATTACCCTCAGCCTACAATGATACGATTCTAAAATTGATTCAAAATAGTGGTGGTGGTGTCTCTACCGATATCCAAGGGGTAATCCAGCGGATGGCCACTCAAGAAGCCTTGGGGTCATCGGTGGTAAGTGTGGCCGATGGCTATGCTTGGTTTATGGAATCAGCAACTGCTGAGACTCCTAGTGAAACTGGATTTGAACCACTGGCGGCCAGGCAACTTATCCTAGGGTTGAGTGGAAACCTGAATGGTTCTCTAGAAGAACTGGATCGGATTCATGGCATCGCCAAGACTTATGACATTGTCAGTCCCTATTCATCCATGATTGTGCTGGTGAATGATGAGCAACGACGGATGCTCAAAGAAGCAGAAGCGTCGAGCGATCGCTTTGACCGAGAGGTGGAAACTGGGGAAGAACAGTTGAATCAGCCGTCTAATCCCTTTAGTGTTTCCGGTGTTCCTGAACCAGAGGTATGGATGTTGATTTTGATCAGTGCGATCGCACTTTTGATTATTAGCAAACGACAAAAAATTACCGTTGACGGTTAATCCTCAATAGTTGTCAATTATTTCATCAATTAGCAAGGGCAAAGTATGGAGAGTTTCAACTTTGCCCTTTTTTTTTACTGTTTCAGACAACACGAACAAAAATCTCTTCTTGATGCAGTCGCTCATGAGGGAAACCCCCAAGACCGCGCTGCATCGCTCCAGCAACTCGCTCAGCTGATTCCAACGCTGATTCCATCCCAGGAGATGGGAGCGCCGTCATTAGTTTGTAGTCATTATTACATTATTTGATTATTTTAATATTTCATTTTATTGTGTACTATTACAATCCTCTCAAATAGTTTAATTTTTATGTACTTGCCATGGTAACAAGAAGACAATTTAGCAAAATTGTTGAGGAATTCTAATCAATTGAACTGAGATACTTCAATGAGTAATAGTCAGTCCACAGGATTGCCTCTTTGGGTGCAGGAAAGAGATACAGTTATCGCCAATGATGCTGGGGTTGAATGGCGAGAGGGCAAACGCCCTGATTATGCCCAAACTAATCAATTTCTTAAGAAAGGGAGTAAATTCAATCATCCAGAGGGGTCTTTGGAAGCGATCGCTCAAAACTTAGTCAGAACCTTCGAGATGGAAGCCTCCTATAAAGCTAATCCTGAACAGTGGTTGTCTATTGTTGCCGACCAGTTTCGGATGAGCACTAACGGTGGACCAAAGTACAATGCCCAGACTGTTGCTGATATCGGAACATACAACGTATTTCTTGGGGATACGGAACACTATCGCTCCACAGAAGAAACCTTTGAATCATCCATAGAAATTTTCCATAAGGCTTTTCCTAATGGCTTTCTCTGGGAACTGATGGAAGTGCTTTCCGCACCTCCTAATGTCACCTTTAAGTGGCGGCATTGGGGGACGTTTAGCGGTTCCTTTAAAGGCCATGAACCCACAGGAGAAACTATAGAAGTTTTTGGCATCAGTATTGCTCGGGTTACTGAAGACTTGAAGATTGTCTCCTTGGAGCATTTCTTCGATAACAGTTTGTTTCTCAAGCAATTAACATCAGGCTGTCCCTTCCACTCTTAAAATTTAAATAATTCGTAAGCATTCAGCTAATGCGCTACGCCCACCCTTGGCCTGTGGCCACGCTGCTTGAGGTGCGAACAGCTTTCAGCTTTCAGCTTATGGGCGTAGCGTGGGCTTTGGCCAAGGGCTTTTTCCCAGACTTTCAATTCGATAAAATCTCACCTGAGTTCGACGTAACCCTGGAAGCCTTAATCTACCGTAGTTGCTCAAAGCCTGTATCCCCCATTGTTGCCTCAAGGGTTCCCGAAGCCTAGCCTGCTTAGGGCTAATCGCTTATACTCAGATCTTGCACCAAGTTTAAAATTTACCTGTCAAGTTAGGGAACAGGGAACAGCGGATCTGGGAACAGTGATAAGATTTGACTATTTCAGTGCTGAAATTGATTGTTATCACTTCCGTTATTAAGTTTTTTTGTACTGGTGCAAGATCTCAGTTATATGGAAATCAGGTTAGGTAGATTATCCCCCATCACCCGATCACCCCATTACCTGATTACCCCATCTATTCAGGTCTGTGATTGCTGTACACTGGCAAAAAAGAAGTCTTGAAGCAGGTTTGAGGACTTCTTTTGGAGGCTGAAAGTCCCTCTCTTAGGAGGTTTTGTAAATAAAATTAACTTTTACGAAAAAAAAATAGTAGGCTTCTTGTATAATTCTCGACATAGAGGTATGTAACTATTTATAGATACCTACTTACCATCTCTCTCTGAAAATTCAGGAGTAAGTTTCATGGTTGTATTAATAGGCGGTCCAGGTAACGATACCTTGATGGGCGGGGCTGGTGATGACACCCTCAGGGGGAATGCTGGCAATGATAGCCTGGTTGGCGGGGCTGGTGATGATAGCCTGGTTGGCGGAGCTGGTAAAGATACCCTGATTGGCGGAGCTGGTAAAGATACCCTGATGGGCGGAGCTGGTGATGACACCCTCAGGGGGAATGCTGGCAATGATAGCCTGGTTGGCGGGGCTGGTGATGATAGCCTGGTTGGCGGAGCTGGTAAAGATACCCTGATTGGCGGAGCTGGTAAAGATACCCTGATGGGCGGAGCTGGTGATGACACCCTCAGGGGGAATGCTGGCAATGATAGCCTGGTTGGCGGGGCTGGTGAAGATAGCCTGGTTGGCGGAGCTGGTGATGATAGTCTGCTTGGCGGAGCTGGTAAAGATACCCTGATTGGCGGAGCTGGTAAAGATACCCTGATTGGCGGTGTAGGTAACGACTCTCTGTCTGGCGGTGTAGGTAACGACTCTCTGTCTGGGGGCTTAGGTAATGATACCATCGTAGGTGTAAATCCCAGCAGTAACAATCCAGGTGTTAATGAAATTGATACCTTAACCGGAGGAGCTGGTGCTGATACATTTGCGATTGGAAATAGCAATAATCCTTACTATGTCGGGGGGGGAGGACCTGCGGGTCTCAATGACTACGCTCTAATTACAGATTTCCAATCTGGTACGGATAAAATTCAACTCAAGCAAGGCATCAACTATACCTTTGGTTCCAACTTTATCGCTCTCGATTCTGGTTCGGGCTTTGATGTTATTGCTATAGTTTCTCCTGGCTATGACCAAGGGGATCTGATGTTTGTATAACGACTAGTACACCGTCTCGGAAATAACTGACTAGTTAAAATCTCCTTGATCTGGCCCGTTTCCCCCTTTTCTTCCTCTCCGTTAAACTGAGTACTCGAACCATTGTGATTAATCGTTTGGTGGGCAGTGCTTACTTTGGCTATGGCCAGCTTGGTGAATCTTTCTGGTGCACTGCCCACCCTACATCAACCTGAGTACTCGAACCATTGTGATTAATCCTAGGGTGGGCAGTGCCTAGGAACGGGCAAAGCCCAGCTTGGTGAATCTGTCTGGTGCACTGCCCACCCTACATGAACCTAAATGGGACAGGGGATGTGGGTGAATGGGTACGCTAAATCCCCAATTGTCTGATTCACTTGTCTGATTCAGACGCTACCCCAAGTTATGACTTTTGTCAATAACTTGGGGTAATTTTTGTTTCTAAAATAGAATTTATCAATTCGGTGAGATACTTGCGTATAGGCGGTTTCGACGTCTAATTAGTACATATGTACATAGTAAGTTAACTTCTAGAGAAAAAAAAATAGTAGGCTTCTTGCATAATTATCCAAATCCAGGTGGATAGCTCTTATAGATACCTACTCACAATCTCTAAAAAATTCAGGAGCAACTTTCATGAATACATTAATCGGCGGTCCAGGTAATGACTTTCTACAAGGAGACAACAATGATGATAACCTGATCGGGCTTGCTGGCAATGACACCTTACTAGGTTTGGGTGGCAATGACCTTCTTGATGGGGGTGCTGGCAATGACATCCTGGCAGGGGCTGCTGGGGAAGATTTACTTGATGGCAGAGCTGGCAATGATTTATTAAGCGGTGGTGATGGTATTGATCTTCTAGATGGTGGTCAAGGCAATGATACCCTGATTGGCGATCGCGGTGATGACAATATCAATGGCGGAAATGGTAATGACCGACTGATTTGGAATAACGGTGATGGCAGCGATATCATGGAAGGGGGTGCTGGCTTTGATGTGGTAGAAGTCAATGGCGCAGATGGTGCCGGAGATAACTTTGCCCTCAACCCCTTTGGCCCCAGGGTACGCTTTGAGCGGTTGAATCTCGGTCTGTTCAACCTGAATGTCAATGATGTAGAACAGTTTGAGATCAATGGTCTTGGGGGTGATGACACCTTAACTGTTAATGACTTGTCCGGTACTGATGTACAGCTGGTAGTCTTTAACGGCGGTGATGGTAATGACCTTCTCGATGGAACCAATGCTGTGTTACCTTTGCTTGGTATTGGAGGTAATGGCAATGACACCCTGATTGGCGGAGCCGGTGATGACAACCTCAGGGGTGATGCTGGCAATGATAGCCTGGTTGGCGGAGCTGGTGATGATAACCTAATTGGAGATGCTGGCGATGACACTCTGATTGGAGGTGATGGCGATGACAATCTGGTTGGTGGAGATGGTAATGATGTCCTAATCAGTGGCAACGGTATTACTACCTTTACTTTTGACAGTGGAGTAGCTTTCAATTCAAGCGATTTGGGTCTCGATAGCATTACTAACTTTATCGGAGGTCAAGACAAAATTAGTCTGGAACAGGACACCTTCACTGCGCTCACTGGTACCTCCAGTGGGGGCTTAGATAGCAGTGAATGGGCGGTTGTATCTGATAATAGCCAGGTAGAAAGTAGTGGTGCTTTGATTGTCTACAACAGCGAAACCGGCGGTCTATTCTACAACCAGAATGGCAGTGCAGGTGGTCTGGGAAGCGGAGCTCAGTTTGCTACAATCGACACCAGCACCTCGGTAGATTTCACAGACTTTGAGGTATTTTAAGTTAATTAAAAGTTAACTTATCTAGCATTTATCAATTCGGTGAGGTACATTTTGGATTTTAGGGACTGAGGCCGTGGGCCACGCGGGGCGCTTTCGGAGCAGGGACTTCGGAGCAGGGAGTAGGGAGTAGGGAACAAATCCTGTGTACCTCACTGGTGATGAGAATTGCTATAGTCGTTTTTTGTTGAAGGTTGACAGTCAACCTTCAACCTTCAACCTTCAACCTTCAACCTTCAACCTACCCTAGACCGAACCCCTACAGCAAACAACCTTCATGCTGATTAATCACCGTCCTAATTACAGGAATTATAGTAAAAAATGTGCGATTACTGTGGGAAATTTTTTCCATTAGTGAGCGCCTTTCCAAAGACTGTAAAACTGAAATAAGTTGTGAATTATAGTCTAAGCTAATACTATGGCGCAATTGTTTAATGTAAATGGGGGTAGGATTCCTAGCTAGATAGGCGATCACCTTCTTCTCTGACTCATCTAACCGATTCAATTGCTCGATTAACATTGCTCTCATTGGCTCAGGAACAATCATTTCCTCCCAACTTAAAAATTCCGATACACTACCAAAAAAAAAGTCTTTAATCGTTGTCACAGCCAGCTTTAACCCTAAGGGATTGCCTCGATAACGTTTAATGAGTTCCATGTCTTGCTCTTGTTCAGACAAACCATTAGCTGCTAATAGTTTCCGAGCATCTTCTGTTGGTAAACCGTTTAGGGTTAATGAACGAGTGGAATAGTTTTTTTTCTCCAATAACTCCATTTCTAGCGGTGGTTCCCAACTGATTAGGAGCAAACAACTTTGGTGTCTTTCTTGTGCTACTCTTCTAAAAAGTTGACCATAATCCTCATATCCGGCTTGATACTTTCCAACTAAAGTGCCACGGCTTAAAATCTGTTCAGCATCATCGAGTATTACTAGACAGCGATGCTCTCGTAAACACTCTAGAAAGTGAGACATGAGCAGGTTGATGTCTTCTGGTAACTCCGATGACTGCTGGTGAGATAGGAATGGAATCAGTTGTGCCAGCAGTTGCTTCAGGGGTTGGGCAGAGGATAGCGATCGCCAAATAATATAATCAAACTCCTCCTGAATCTCTCGTGCTAGCTTGGCAGCTAACGATGTTTTGCCAACGCCTACTATCCCAAGTATTGCTACCAATTGGCTTCCCTTGAGACTAATCCATTGCTTAAGGGTGTTCAGTTCCCTAGTGCGTCCATAGAATGCAGAAATCTGTGGTGCTTCACCCCAATCTTGGCACTGCTGGGGAGTTTTGTATCCAGCGGCTTCCAGCCATATAGAGATATCTCTCCAACTTTTTAGGGTGTTCGATTTCCGATTAGTTAAGCTTTCTACATACCGATACAAACCTTTAGTGAGTTGAACGCTAAGTGAGCCACAACTCCAATGGAGAGCAGCAGCAATTTTTTTAGGAGGATAGCCGCACAGCAAACCTCTTAAGCATGCTTTTTCCACTGGGGTCAATTTGATTTCCCTATTTGTAGCAATGTTTTTTTTATGAGCTAGTTCTGTATACAACTTTTCTAAATTCCACAGCTTGGCTGCTTTGATAAACAGTTCATCTTCAAATCGATTGGTGTTAGATTTCATAGTAGGGAATCCTAATCAAGCTCACGAAATAGCTACCTATCAACTAATAAATTAACTAATCAATAAGGTAGCTATTGGGAGCGTTTACTAGATATATTTGCAAAACGTAGATGTCCCCGATGCTGATAACTATACTGTTTGAAAAAATCAGTTTTTGTTACATCTCTACGTAAGCAAATTACCCTGATTACTGTCCCTAAATTGGGTGCATCTCATATTTGTAAAAAAGTTGGGTAGGGTGCGTGATAAGACGGGCTCGCCCTCATTTTATCGGTAGCCAGTGTTGGGAAAGTCCGTCCCGTAACGCACCACTAGATCAAACAGCAAAAATGAGATGCACCCCCTAAATTTGTAAGGCTAAATTGTTTTTTTTAAGCTAAGTTAATCTTACCATTTTATACATAGGTAATTATCAGGTCAATTGGGATAATTTAGGTTGAATTTAATTTAATTCCTAAACTAAACACCCCCGATAACCGATTGACTGATAACTCTAGTTTACTTTATTTGAGAAAATTTGACAGTACCCGTTATGGGTACCATAGCAGTTCTCAATTGGGTGAGGTACCTAGCCCTTGGGGTTTTAGGGAGTCGGGAGTCGGGAGCGGTGCGACCCGTGGCGAATTTAATTCGCCTACGGAAAGCGCACCGAGGGAGTCGGGAGTCGGGGTAAGAAAATTAAATCTACCTCATCAGTAGGATTAACGCTATATATTTGTAAGCATTCAGCTATCAGCTAATGCGCTACGCGCACGCTACGCGAACAGCTCTCAGCTTTGAGCTTTGAGCTTTTAAATAAAACAAGTAAGCATTCGTTTAATCTTTGTTACGTCAGCTGTTCGCGTAGCGTGGGCTTTTAGCCCACGGCTGACGGCTGACGGCTGAATGCTTACATATATTTTTTTTGGGTAGAGCTGGTGCTGCTAAGTAACAAGTCACAATAAACAATTATTAATTGTTTATTAATAATTAATTAATAACTATAGCGATTCTCATATTAATTAGCTACACACACCTATTTTTTACGTGTTCCTTTTCCTGTTCCCAGATCCGCTGTTCCTAGATCCGCTGTTCCCCTTGCTATTGTGTACTTCACCTATTTGATCAAGGCTATACTCCTTGACCTAATCCTAAAACCTAATCAAGTCCTAATCACCATTAGGTATTTTATAGCTGCTGCGATCGCTAAGGTAGATTCATACCAAAAAAAAGAGTAAATTAACCATGGCTACGTTAGTAAATGAAACTCAGAAATTATCCAACTTAATTCCGGAATCAGAACTAAATTTAATCAAGTCACTGCCAAAATCTATTCAGGATCAGGTAGTTCCTAGCCCCGATTTATCTAAGTCTGCTGGTACACCGATTCAGTTAAATTTGACCCAGATACAACAGTTAGTTCCCAATGAGTCAGGCGTACAAAGCTTATCCTCGAAATCTATAATCTCAGGGCCTTTTAACTTTATTATTGGTACTCCCAATCCTGACTTTTTAGTGGGTACTAACAACAACGATTTAATCCTAGGACGTGGCGGAAATGACGTCATTTTAGCACTAGGTGGCAATGACCTTGTGTTTGGTGAAGGGGGAAATGACATTGTTATCGCTGGCTCAGGTAACGATTTTGTATCTGGCGGCTCAGGTAACGACTTTGTGTTTGGCAGTTCTGGTAATGATATCTTGGATGGTGGCTCTGGTAATGACTCCCTATTCGGGGGAACTGGCAAAAACCATTTCATTGGCAGTAGTGGTAATGATGTCCTGGATGGAGAGGAAGGCAATGATACCGTCGATTACACTGGTCTGGGTCGAGCCATTACTCTTTTACCCACGGGAATCGTTAACAAAAGTGGTCTTGGTCAGGATACACTGATCCGAGTGGAGACGATTATTGGGGATGCCGGTCAAGCTAATACGATTGATGCCTCTTCTGCTGGTACTGGTGCGTCTGTGAACGTAAATCTGCAACAGAACAGTTTACAGATTAATGTTGTTAATGGTCCCGTTCTTAATCGCACTGTCCAAAACTTTGTGAATGTCAAAGGTGCTGGTCGCAACGATACCATTATTGGTGATAACAACAGTAATCAACTTACTGGTGGTGCCGGAAGTGACAATATTACTGGTGGCGGTGGTAATGATACCATCGTAGGTGTTGATCCCAACAGTAAACAGCCAGGTATTAATGAAATTGATATCTTAACCGGAGGAGCTGGTGCTGATAAATTTGTGATGGGAGATAGCAAGAATCCTTACTATGTCGGTGGTGGAGGATTTTTGGGTCTGAATGATTACGCTCTACTTAAGGATTTCCAATCCGGTACGGATAAAATTCAACTCAAGTCAGGGCTCAACTATACCTTTGCATCAAACTTTATCGCTGTCAATCAAGGCTTCTCTTCTTCTGATAAAAGTCTTGCTTCAGTGGAACAGATTGCTAATGATATTGCTGGAGGTAAGAGTTTAGGTGTTGAATCTCAGCTGACCATAGGGGATAGTAGTTTGGACTCTGTTGAGAAGATCGCGCCTAATTTCGGCTTTGACATTATTGCGATTGTGTCTGGTGGCTATAACCAAGGGGATTTGACCTTTGTATAACGATTAGTTTGGTGGGCAGTGCCTACCAATGCGATCGCTAGCTTGGTGAATCGGTATGGTTCACTGCGGACCCGACATCAACTGTGATTAATCGTTTGGTGGGCAGTGCTTAGCAATGCGATCGCTAGCTTGGTGAATCGGTCTGGTTCACTGCGGACCCGACATCAACTGTGATTAATCGTTTGGTGGGCAGTGCTTAGCAATGCGATCGCTGGCTTGGTGAATCGGTCTGGTTCACTGCGGACCCGACATCAACTGTGATTAATCGTTTGGTGGGCAGTGCTTAGCAATGCGATCGCTGGCTTGGTGAATCGGTCTGGTTCACTGCGGACCCGACATCAACTGTGATTAATCGTTTGGTGGGCAGTGCTTAGCAATGCGATCGCTGGCTTGGTGAATCGGTCTGGTTCACTGCCCACCCTACATCTACATCAACTGTGATTAATCGTTTGGTGGGCAGTGCTTAGCAATGCGATCGCTGGCTTGGTGAATCGGTTTGGTTCACTGCCCACCCGACATCAACTGTGATTAATCCGTTGGTGGGCAGTGCTTAGCATTGCGCTATGGCTTGGTGAATCGGTCTGGTTCACTGCCCACCCTACATCTACATCAATTGTGATTAATCCGTTGGTGGGCAGTGCCTAGCAATGGGCTTTGGCTTGGTGAATCGGTCTGGTTCACTGCCCACCCTACATCTACATCAATTGTGATTAATCCGTTGGTGGGCAGTGCCTAGCAATGGGCTTTGGCTTGGTGAATCGGTCTGGTTCACTGCCCACCCTACATCTACATCAATTGTGATTAATCCGTTGGTGGGCAGTGCCTAGCAATGGGCTTTGGCTTGGTGAATCGGTCTGGTTCACTGCCCACCCTACATGAACTTCATAATTTATCTACATGAAGTTCATAATTTATCCTTCATAATTCATCTAGAATTCATATCTCATCATTCACAATTTATCCTTAATTATCTACATAAAATTCATAATTTATCCTTCATAATTCATCTAGAATTCATATTTACTTATTCACAATTTATCCTTAATTAAGATTTTATAATTAATCCTTGATAGGACTTGATTTTATCCAGGAAATGAATTACTCTTCTATTCAGAGAACGAAAAAAGATAAATGGGTGGCAAGTGGAATTCTGCCCCTATCGGTAAGATAGCTGTTTTGGCGTTATTCAAGGTGCCCTTACTTGCCTAGTTTGTGGTTGCCAGAATAAACACGGTGCTTAACACTCCCTAGGGTTTTGGGTTATCCCAAAACTCGATTATAGGTATGGGTAACTTCAAATCGGAGCCTATAGAGTTAATCACAAATAATCTCCAGGATTATAGATAGGTGGAGTGTGCAAATTTTCGTTCCAAAGTAAACGAATTATTCACAGGACAAACCCATCTAAATTATAGAATCCTTACTCATAAAAGATTTCAAAATTCATCAGGATAAATACTTATCCTATGAATTCCATATCCAGTAGGCATTCCAAAATAAGATGGGTTTACCCTGGGGTGATCGCAACCAAGAACCCTTAATGGTCTTAATGGTAATTTGACATTTTTGGGCTCCTTCAGGGGAGATAGCGCCGCCATGGGGGTCTCCCCCATGAGGTAAGCATTCAGCTATCAGCCGTCAGCAGTCAGCTTAAAACAAGCTATTCGGCTGACGAGTTCAACGGACTCAAAGCCAAAGACTATGAATTCCTCCCTCGGGCACCTCAAGTAGCGTGGCCGAAAGGCCAGGGAACTGAGATGCAACGAATGCTTACCTCTTTCATTCAAAAGCTGATAGCTGATAGCTGACTGCTGAATGCTTACCCCATCAGGGACTACCAGTGCTGAAAACCTTTCTAGGCAAGGGGAAAAGGTAAATTTCCTAAAGATTCCTGAAAGCGATGCAGTCGGCCAAAGGGGAGGCAGTTTGGAGTTTAAGATTTTGTCAAAGTCTGAGTAATCAACTGCTCATGACCATTAGGTATTGTCTAGCTGCTGCGATCGCTACGTTAGCTACATCCAAAAACAAGAGTAAATTCACTATGGTTACGTTAATAGATACAATTGAGAACTTACCATCCGGCCTAATTCCAGAATCCGAACTAGAGTCAATCAACTCACTGCCACAATCTATCCTGAATCAGGAAGTTCCTAGCCCCCAGTTACCTGGTTCTTCTGCTCCACTGTTGTTGTTCAGTACTACCCAGATACAAGCGTTTGTTTCCAATGAGTCAGACGTACAAACATCATCGTTAGAAAATCAAATCTCACAGCCTTTTCAGTTTATTATTGGTACTCCCAATATTGACGTTTTACTCGGTACTGGCAACAACGATTTAATCCTGGGACTTGAGGGAGATGACATCATTATAGGACTCGGTGGCAATGACCTTCTCTTTGGTCAAGAGGGAAATGACATTGTTATCGCTGGCTCAGGTAACGATTTTCTGTTTGGGGGCTCAGATAACGATTTTCTGTCTGGGGACTCAGGTAACGACTCTCTGTTTGGCGAATCAGGTAACGACTCTCTGTCTGGGGGCTCTGGTAACGATTCTCTGTCTGGTGGCTCAGGTAACGACTCTCTGTCTGGGGGCTCAGGTAATGACTCTCTGTCTGGGGACTCAGGTAACGACTCTCTGTTTGGGGGCTTAGGTAATGACTCTCTATCTGGTGGCGATGGTAATGATAGGATCGTAGGTGTCGATCCCACCAGTAACAATCCAGGTGTTAATGAAATTGATATCTTAACCGGAGGAGCTGGTGCTGATATATTTGTGATTGGAGATCAGAACAATGCTTACTATGTTGGGCAAGGATTATTTGGTTTCAATGATTACGCTGTAATTACGGATTTCCAATCTGGTACGGATAAAATTCAACTCAAGTCAGGCATCAACTATACCTTTGAAGACAACTTTATTGCTATCAATTCTACTTCGGGCCTTGACGTTATTGCTATAGTGTCTGGTGGCTATAACCAATCAGGGGATCTGACCTTTGTATAACGACTAGATTAATCGTTTGGTGGGCAGTGCCTAGCAATCCTATGACTTGGTGAATCGGTCTGGTTCACTGCCCACCCTACATCAACTAAGCACTAGTACAGGGTGGCGGAAACAACTGACTAGTTAAAGTCTCCTTGATCTGTTCGTTCCCTGTTTTTCCTATCTTTTAATCCGTTGGTGGGCAGTGCCTAGCAATCCTATGGCTAGCTTGGTGAATCGGTCTGGTGCACTGCCCACCCGACATCAACTGTTTTTCCTATCTTTTAATCCGTTGGTGGGCAGTGCCTAGCAATCCTATGGCTAGCTTGGTGAATCGGTCTGGTGCACTGCCCACCCGACATCAACTGTGATTAATCCGTTGGTGGGCAGTGCCTAGCAATCCTATGGCTAGCTTGGTGAATCGGTATGGTTCACTGCGGACCCGACATCAACTGTGATTAATCGTTTGGTGGGCAGTGCCTAGCAATGGGCTTTGGCTTGGTGAATCGGTCTGGTGCACTGCCCACCTACATCAACTACATCAACCTGAGCGAATGCGATCGCGTAGCGTGACCTACGGTCAATCGCGTTTTCACCAATTGTCTGATTCACTTGTCTGATTCACTCTATACCCCAAGTTATGACTTTTGTCAATAACTTGGGGTAATTTTTATTTCTCAAATAAAATTTTTAAATTTGCTGAAATCCTTGCTTATACGCTGTTTCGCCGTTTTTATAGTACATAAGTACCATAAAATTCCCTTCTAGAAAAAAAAATATTACGCTTTTTGCATAATTATCTAAATCCAGGTGGATAGCTTTTATAGATACCTAATTAAAATCTTGAAAAAATTCAGGAGTAAGTTTCATGGCGCTTGTATTAATGGGCGGATCTGGTGATGATAGCCTGGATGGCGGGGATTGTGATGACAGGCTCGGGGGTGATGATGGTGATGATACCCTGATTGGCGGAGCTGGTGATGATACCCTCAGGGGTGATGATGGTGATGATAGCCTGGATGGCGGAGCTGGTGATGACAGGCTCGGGGGTAATGCTGGTGAAGATACTTTGTCTGGGGGCTCAGGTGAAGACACTTTGTTTGGGGGCTCAGGTAACGACTCTCTTCGAGGTGGCTCAGATAATGACACTCTTCTGGGTGGCTCAGGTAATGACTCCCTGTCTGGGAACTTAGGTAACGACTCTCTTCGAGGTGGCTTAGGTAATGACTCTCTTCGAGGTGGCTTTGGTGCAGTATCAAAAATCTGTACGTGGATATTTGTCCCAGCTCGATCTGCCAGATAAAACATCCCATTTTGCAAGGCAAACTCCCTAACCTCTTGGTTGAGGTGGGCGTTTTCTGGTAAACTTAACTCACGGGCAATTTCCTCAATTTTTTTGTCCTGTCCCAAGGTGTGTTTCAGTGCTGATGGCGCAAATAAGCAATTCATCACGCTATGCAAATTCGCACTAATAATATGGAGTGGGCGCTCCCATAAATTGTTTTCTAACACAAAGCCTTTAACATCACTGGCCCACTGCGCCCCGTGGATATGATGTCCAATCCGCTCCCGGAGTGTGGAACTGAAAGTAATTTTGCGATCGCGTTGGGATTGGACTTCTTCCATCGCCACTCGACCCAGCCAATAGATAATATCAAATAGACCATTATTGTCAGAGCTAGCCTGAGCCAGGCGATGGTAAGCGTGTTTGGTTTCTTCAAACGTACGTCCTAAAAGAGTACTTAAGTAAGAAAAAGCTCGATGCTGGACTTCCAGGTCTTCTGACACCAACGACTTAGGATTATCCGGGGATTGTTGACCTGTAACCATTTCTTCGAGCTTTATCCACTCTCGTGTTGGTTGACCTTCCTCCAGAGCATGGTCTCTAATTTTATTAGCTTCGATATAAATAAAGGTCAGATGGGTAAGAATGTCATAAATCTCGCTACGCCCTCGGGTAATTTCGATCAGCATCGTTTCTTCATCAATGCGGTAGCAATTACGGCGACGTTTAGCAGGAACAATTGTCTCAAATCCTGATTGACTATACCCTTCTGCCGCCACCAGTTTCACAAAACGACACATTTCCATGCCGCAGGGTAAGCGATCGATAACATAAACTAGACCATTCAATTCCACTTTCTGTGGGTCAGCAATGGAGCCATAAATTTCTGGTTGCAAAGTCAGCAACGCTTGCCTCAACGCTGCACCAGAAGCACCCCCCGGCTTGTAGTATCCTCGGATAAATAGATGTCGCATGATCACATAAATCCGTTCGATAGCAGCCCGAGATTCTTGAGCGCGAGTTCTTGGCGGAACCGGAATAGTCATACAGAGGCTCTGTTAGGATTGCTAGGAATGATATCAAGTATAGTTGGGTCAATTACCCATTACCCATGACCCATTACCCATGAGTTAATGAATTGCTGTGTGTTTGCGCTCCTTCAAATCCTGCACCTGTTGTTCCAAAGTAGCGATGCGGTCTATCAATGTCCGAATTAGCTTGGCCTCTACATCGGGCAGTTTGTCCTGTGCCAGGATAGCAAAAGAGTACTTCTAGCCAATTTCGGGCAGCGGGGTCTCTTGTGAAAATAACGTCGATATCTGCCCAAAGGGTTTGCCACCAACCAAAAGCCAGGGAGGAAGTAGTAGACCTAGAAGAAGCATCAGATGGTGCAGCGGGGTTTGTTGGTACATCAACGGTTTGGGATTTGCTACTGATGTCTTGGCTTCTAGTAAACGTAATAGGTTGTAGCATTGACATGTCTCCTGAATGACTATGACTTCCTGAGCTTTTGAGAATTATTTCGGGATTTAAGCAGGTGCATCTCATTAAAGCTGTTTTACTCGGTGGTGCGTTACGGGCAGCAACCTAACCGTGGTTACCGAGAAAATCCTCGGCCCCCCTAACGCACCCTACGCAAAATTTTCAAATATGAGATGCACCCATTGAACCAGGGGTGATTGGATCAAATCACGGTATTTTTTGACCATTTAGTCAAAAAATGACCAAAAAAAATTTTGCTACCTCTGAACCGATTATTCGAGTACAGACAAAGCTACCTCCAGAATGTCATCTAGATAAGAACAACTTGGATGTATTTTACCTCGGACATTGAATCCCAATATAACATGATGTAGAAAGCGAGCGAGTTGACGTGGATTAGCCTCCCTTGGCAACTCCTGAGCGGCTACAGCCCTCTCTAATGCCCGCTCCAAGGCTTTGTCCACCTGCCGGGTTAGGCACTGAACCATCTTAGCCACTGCTGGGTCATGGGGAGCCAACTCCATCATGGTATTGGCCATCATACACCCACGATATTTGGGACAGATAGCCTCAGAAGCCAACCCTCTGATTAGATTACGGATGTTTTCTAAGGGAGAGCCCGGTTCATTCAACCGTTGCTCAATGCAGCAGACTACGGTTTGTCCATAGTGCTGTACTGCCTCCAAAAACAGAGAATGTTTACTACCAAAGGTGTTGTACAGGCTTTGGCGTTGGATGCCCATGTGCTTGAGCAGGTCATTGAGCCCGGTAGCATTGTAGCCTTTAGACCAGAACAAGTCCATAGCTTTTTCTAGGGCTTCTTCCCGGTCGAACTCTAGCTTTCTTCCAACCATAGTTTTAGGTTAGCACAATTTTGACTATTGGGACTTAGACAAAAATCAAGCCCAAATATACCCCAAAGTGGCTTGATAAGAGGCAAATACCTCCTGATGGTAGGTAAGCCAATTAAAGAACCGGAAAGACATTGCAGTACGATTTGCATCCATTGCTTCTGTAAAGGTGTTCATTCGCGTAGGGTGGCCTTTGGCCAAGGTTTATTAGCCCATTGCCTTCTTAACCCCCCAGTAATTTGATGCCAAATGATAAAATTATAAGCACAATAAACTAAAAGAAAATGCCTTAGTAAACTGCGTTTATTCCTCACTTGATATTTTCGTAAACCTAACCAGCCTTTAGCTTCACGATAGAAGACTTCAATCCAATTCCTTTGAGAATAAGTTTGAACTATCCACTCTGGGTTTACTATTGATGACTCTACGTTAGTCATAAAGTAGTCGATATCTGGGCGTTGCTGATTCTGGGTATGGTTTTGCCCCCCTAGCCCCCCAATTTTGCGGTGCGACCCGTGGCGAATTTAATTCGCCGACGGAAAGCGCACCGGTGGGGGAATAAGACTTTCTTGCGTCCCCCAGCGAGGGATTGCTCGCTGGGGGACCCACGGGGGCTTGACCAAAACCAGATGATCGCGTATTCATTCCTTGATTCAGCAACGCCGATATCTGAGGCTCCTGGTGCTGAGTTGGCATTCATGACGATAGCAAAACTCTTTTCTCCTTCATTAGCTGAGATTTTCCCGGTGAAGGTAGCTACCCAAAGGGTTTTCGGCTTTTTTAGATTGAGTTTAACCGGAGTTAAGTCCTCTTTTGATAGGGACGCGCGCTAACTCGTCTAATCGAATTTATTGTTCTGTTTCTGTCCTTGACTCGGTTTTTATTATTACTTTGAGGCGCGACCCAAGGGCAGTTTACCTGCCCATTGGAACGCGCGCCTCTTCGGTTTTTGGCCAACCCTACTAAGAGGTTGTCTGAGAAGTCTCATTTGCTACATCAAAGCCCCCTAAATCCCCCAATTTTGGGGGACTTTTAGCCGCAAATTGATTCTTGTTCCCCCCAGAATTGGGGGGCTAGGGGGGCAAAATTCAGTATCAAAAAACTTGGGAGATATCCTCTAAATAGTTCAATCGTCTTTTTTCCAATTCTTTCACTAATGTTGAGTTATTCCCATACCCAGTATCAGTTAGTACCACTCCCGGTTTATATCCTCTGCTTAGACTTCTATCTACTAACTCTCAAGCGAGTTCAGGTTTATTTTTAAATTATTCGTCTTTTTTTCCTGAGGGCAATGAATTAGCGTGTTGGGACAACTCTATGTCTAATGGTAGGCTTTTTTTCGTCATACAGATGAGTGTAACCCATGACTATTCCATTGTCTGTTTTGCCAATTTCACCAATATACTGTCGGACAACGACCTTAGTAAAGTTACCACTTTTTCTATGCCCCGAATCATCAATAATTAAGTTTAATCCTCGTCTGATTTTTGTTTGGGAACACTTATGCATAATTTGTAACCGACGTTCATTCACCTCCTGGTATGACCGAAGACCCTGAGGGCGCAAGCCCCTGGATTCTATCCCGGAGACGAAACCTTAGGAGAGTGGAGCCTTTATGGTTGGCAGGCTATGCATAAAAAGGTTAAAACTTATTGATTAGCGATGCAGCGCGGTCTTGGGGGTTTCCCCCATGAGCGACTGCATCAAGACAAGGCTCCACTCTCCTTACGGTAACTTCAAACCATGGGGTTAGCCCGAACGGGAATTTATTCCCTAACTATTCGGGAACTTTAGCATCTTTGGATTCGGCAAAGCCGACGCTGCGCGAACGACTATAATAGTAAGTAAAGAAACTACACCAAAGGAGGTGATAATAGAGTGCTGGTAATGGAGTTCAAGGCTGTCTTAAAAGAGAGTCAGAAAGTAGCAATAAATGAAGCTATTAGGACAGCTCGCTTTGTCAGAAACAAGGTGCTCCGATTCTGGATGGATAATCCCGGGATTGGAAAGAAAGAACTCTATCGCTACAACACTCAACTAAGGGATGAATTGGAATTTGTTAAACATCTTAACAGCCATGCTTGTCAAGCATCTGTTGAGAACGTAGAACGCGCTATTAAACGCTTCTTTGATAACTGCAAAAAGAAAGTCCCTGGAAAGAAAGGATACCCTAAGTTCAAGAAACATTCTAGGTCAGTCGAGTATAAGCAATCTGGATGGAAGTTATCCCCAGACAGGAAGTCGATAAAATTCACGGACAAAAAGGGTATTGGGCAAGTAAAGCTCAAGGGTACCTGGGACTTATGGCGATTCGACCAGAAGCTCATAAAGCGGGTTCGCATAGTCCAAAGAGCTGATGGCTACTACATTCAGTTTTGCGTAAAAGCAAATAATTCAGAACCGTTACAAGCCACTGGCTGTAATGTCGGCCTAGATGTTGGCTTAAAAGAGTTTTATACGGACTCAGATGGATATGCAGAACCCAATCCTAGATTTTACCGAAAAGGCGAGAAACGATTAAAGTTCTATCAACGCCGAGTTTCCCGAAAAAAGAAAGGCTCCGCTAACCGAAAGAAAGCGATTAATAGACTAGGCAGACAGCATCTTAAAATAAGTAGGCAGCGTGAAGAACATGCAAAGAGAGTTGCACGTTGCGTAATCCGGTCTAACGACTTGGTCGCCTAGGTCGATTTGAGAGTTAAAAACCTGGTTAAAAACCATTGTCTGGCTAAATCTATTAATGATGCAGGTTGGTACAAGTTTCGGGAATGGCTGGAACATTTTGGTGAAAAGTTTGGCAGGGTCACTGTTGCAGTAAACCCTGCTTATACCAGCCAAAACTGCTCGGCATGTGGTGAAGTAGTCAAGAAGTCGTTATCAACTCGAACTCATGTTTGTAAATGTGGATGTGAGTTAGACCGAGACCACAATGCCGCAATCAACATCTTAACGAGAGCCTTAAGTACGGTGGGGCACACCGGAACTTTCCTCAACGCTCGGGGAGACTCGACCTCTACTCTGCTTGGTTCCGACCTGGTTGAGCAAGTTGGATCGCGCTTTCCGAGAATCCCCTGGCTTATAGCCATGGGGAGTGTCAACAAGGAGCCTCCGTCAAGAAGTGATGTAATCCATGGTAAGTCACACCAACAGCATTCTCGGCGATCTGATCAAGGTTTTTTCTCTCACTTTCCCCCAATAATCCCCCGATGAGTGTGCCCTTACTCCCTTTTTTGAGCCTTTGTTTTGAACACCTCATCAAAGTGCTTACACCATCTCTCAAAGCAAGGTGGCATCGCTGCGGGAGTTGTCTGTTTGATCAGGATTGACCTCGACGTGAAAACTCGGCTTAGCAAGTATTATACCCTCAAAACACCTTTTTTATTGTTTAAGTCCCACTAGTCGCAGATACGGACAAAATGGATATCCGAAGCCAAATGGAAAACCAGCACTATGGATTCCTAGCTATTTTGCTGCTTCCGTTGCTGGAGCTTCTATTGAGGTGCTGAAAGAGTACATCAACAATCAAAGAAAGCCGTCCTAGAAGGACGGGGCTTCGGCAAAGCCGACGCTACGCGAACAGACCCATTTTTTTTGGTGAGATTAGCGGTAACATATAACTCAGTAAACTTAATTATGTTAACTTTTAAATAGGACAGTAATGACTAATTTAGGGGACAACCTAAAAAAAAGACGAGAATCCCTAAATATCACCCAGCGGGAAATCGCTCATGAATTGGGCGTAACCGTTACCACGGTGCAAAATTGGGAAGCGGGCAGGCATATCCCCAAACTGTACCCAAATCAGCTCAAGGTATTGTGTGACCTGCTGAAAGTTACCCTAGATGAATTGGCAAAGTGGGTAACTGATTGAACTGTTGGGATCTACCTAAAAAAAAACGCCCCATATGGGGCGTAACGCTTTCCTATTAACCTGGGACAGTGTCCCAACAGTTAATCAAAAACTAAAACAGGAGAGGATTATCGCCATTTTATTGGCTACTTGTTACAGCGCCTGTGAACCAAACTTTTCGCAAAACAATCAGAAAAAATTTTTGGGGGCAAAATCTGTAGGGAATCGGGAATCGGGAATCGGGAATCGGGAATCGGGAATCGGGAATCGGTAATCGGGAATCGGGAATCGGGAATCGGGAATCGGGAATCGGTAATCGGTAATCGGTAATCGGGAATCGGGAATCGGGAATCGGTAATCGGGAATCGGGAATCGGGAATCGGGAATCGGGAATCGGGAATCGGGAATCGGGAATCGGGAATCGGGAATTGGTAATCGGGAAACAATCTTGTTTAACCGATTACTATGACAACCGCAATCAGCGTGTTTTTATATGATTTGTAAACACAGGTATTGCAGAAATTTGCTTGCATACAAGAGGCAAAAGGCAAGATTGTCAAGAGATTCGGAGTGTTATTTTACAATAAAAAAATACCTCAATGGTTTACATCTCATTTGGAAACCATTGAGCGCGATCGCTAATACAAAAAAATGCCCTAAACAGGGCATTTTGTCAGTTGTCCTACGGAGTAGTGTTTAAAACGTTGTCTTTGTAGTGGTTGTGGTCCCTAAATGCCCACATCACCAAGAATTTCTGTCTTCCAAATCGCTAATTATGCCCCTAAGCAGCCATTTCTTCCATCATCATCGCCATTTGCTGCTTGGCAAGAATGTTTTTCATGTGCTTCTTCACCGTATTGAGGGTAACAAACAGTTCTGCAGCAATCTCTTTGTAGGAGTAATTGACTCGACGCAGTAACCAGACTTCTGCCTCACGGGCAGTTAAGCCATATTTCTGAACTTCAGCTAGGGCTATACTATGAATGGATTGACGTTGGTCTTCGAGGGTAACTATAATATAACGCTGCTCAGATATCCTCAGGTTGAGCCATCTAGCCCGAATCCGAAAGGTTGTGGAGTGACTCGTAGTAATCTCTGAATCTATAATTACAGATTGATGGGCATAGAATTCATCACTTTCTTTCAAGGCTTGGCAGACACGCCAGATTTCTTTAGGCACCACCGTAAAATGTTTGCTGTTCGGAGTAAGTTGCTCACAAAGAACACGAGCGGTTTCATTGCTATGAACCAAATCTCCTTGTGTATTCAGAATTAAAACACCGTCAATAAAACCTTCTAGTACTCCTTGCAGTAGACCATTGTCTAACTGTTGCACCTGAGGAGCGGATTTTTCTAGAGTGTTGGTGAGAGTATACATGGTCTGTTGACGCACTAACTGGATTTAAACTGTTTAGGTGTGCTTGACCCATTAAGAATTAAATTCGCCACGAGTCGCACCTGTTGAATCACACTTGGCTTAGCCATTTGTTACAGCACCTCTCAACCAGGGTTTTCGCAAAAAAATCCGACAAAAATTTTTTTTGGGCTTTTTTGCGAAAAACCCCCCGATCACTCGTGTAAATAAATACTGGGTGACTTTTGCCATTCCCCAACATTGATGCCTAAGATGTCTAGGGATGGTCAATACTGAGTCCAGTCTTCGGGCTGCCCTTTGTAGCGCTTCTCATGGGGAGTAGAGGTTAGTAGTTAGTGTAAGCATCTACCAACATAAACAACAAACTACTAACAACTAACTTGAGAACCGCTATCGATAGACTAATGCGTACTAAACACGATTGACCGTAGGTCACGCTACGCGATCGCATTTACAACAGGGACATAACCGATGAAAAATCTAGATCGAATACTCCGTCAGCTGATAGTTGAAGCATGTAATCATCCACCATTAAGTCTGGAACGTCGGCAAAAACTGAGCGAGGTACATCTACTAGTGATGAAATCCGGCAAGCTTTGGAAAGAATATAGCTCTTATTATAATGACGCTCTCCAAGAGATGTGGGAATATTGCTGTGGCCATCCTGAAGAGTATGACCCGACTATCAAAGGTGTGATTACTTGGCTCGACGATGAACTAAAAAAGCGACTGAGACGATTTCGAGATGCTGGCTATAGGCAACAGAAGCGGCAAATTACTGGCCTAAGCACAGAGGAAGGTAAAACTATTGACCCTGTAGATAGGGTACCAGCTGCTCCTGATCTACAGCCAGTTATGAAAATATGGCAAAAAACCTTGGATTGGGTTAAGACAGACCCAGACGGAGTATTACGTCAGACTTGCTTTAGGAAACGCCCTGAGATTAATGCCCAAGTCCTAATCCAGCGGCGACTCCCTCCTGATCAGCCTTGGAAAACGATTGCAGCAGAATTTAAGCTAACCCCACCAGAAGCTAAAGATTTGCCCAAATTCTATAACCGTAAATGCTTACCCCTGTTGCGAAAATTCGGTGTATGCCAGGGATATATAGAAGAAAAGTCAAAGACTGGTAGCTCGAAAAGCACCACAAAACCCCAACCTAGGAAAAAATCATGAGACACAACGCCAACATGCTAGCAGATTGGTCAATCCCCATGCCGATTACCCAGTCGGCCCTAGAGATAGCCCAGCAGTTTGCTCAGTACCAACCCACCACGCAAAAGGCTGAACAAGTCTATCTCAACACCCTGGCAGTGTGTGCGGTGAATAACTACTTACGGATTCTGGGTATTCCCACTGACCTAACCGCAGGGGATAGCTGGAATTCAGTAGTGGGCTTGGCTGAAAATGTGGCTGACCTGAGGGTAACCGGTTTGGGGCGCTTGGAATGTCGGCCTGTCAAACCCGGTGATTTGACTTGTCCCATTCCCCAGGAGGTAAGATTTAACCGGATTGGCTATGTAGTCGTTGAGATTGATCAAGACCATACTGAAGCCACGCTGCTGGGATTTTCCGCAACTTCGGAAACCGGTGAATTAGTCATCCACCAATTGCGATCGCTTAAAGATTTACCAGCCTACCTCGATCAATTTCAACCTATGACACAACTCAGTCAATGGTTGGAGCATATCTTTGAAGCAGGTTGGCAGAGTTTGGAAACCCTTTTAGGTAACCAAGGTTCTCAGCCAGCTTTCGCCTTTAGAACCAAGTCTCAGACCATTAAGCGATGTAAACAGATTGAATGGGGCAAACCTAATCAAGGGGTGGCTCTGGTTGTGGAACTCACCCCAGAATCCGAAACGAAGCTGAATGTTCTCCTACAACTCAATCCCATCAATGGTCAAACCTATCTACCCCCCAATCTGCAGTTGCTCTTGCTAGATGAGGAGCAAGAAATGCTGATCAATGCCCAAGCCAGAAACCAGGATCAAGCCATTCAATTGGATTTTAGTTGCGAAGCCGGAGACCGTTTCAGTGTCAAGGTTGCTCTGGATAATGCCAGTGTGATCGAAGAGTTTGTGATCTGAAATTCCCAAATCCGCTGTTCCCGATTCCCTGTTCCCTATTCAGTACGCGCTATAACTAGGAATAACATTAGACAAAATACTGATTTTTGACGGTTGACAGTAAACCGTCAACCGTCAACCGTTAAAAAACTAAGCCAATGGCAAAGCTAGTAACTCTTAAGCTGGATGGGGATTTTGAGGAAGGTTTTCGGGTCACTCTGGAAATTGGCTCAGAAGGCGAAGGTCCGGAAACAGAACTTACTGGCAGATTGCCTCCAGCACCCAATCTAGTCAACCACTATCACGAGTGGCGGTCAACCTATCGCAGTCTGGGGAGCTCTTTGCGGGCAATCAAAATCAAACGAGTGGCAATCGGTGGTTCCATCAACAACCAGAGTCAGGGATTATGCGATCGCTTAAATCGGTGGCTGAAGTCAGAGTTATTTAGTCCACTGCGGGAAAAGTGGTTGGAAAAAGTGGGCACTACCGAAGAAGTCCGGGTGCTGATTCGTACCAAAAATCCCCAGCTCAGGCAGCTTCCTTGGCATCAGTGGGACTTTTTAGAGCGTTACCACCAAGCAGAAATTGCCCTAAGTACTCCAGAGTATGAACAACCAGGCAAATCGAACCAAAGCCGTGATCGACACAAGGTTAGAATTCTAGCGATTTTGGGCAATAGCGAAGGGATTAATATCCAACAAGACCGACAATTATTAGAGAATTTACCCTTTGCAGACATTACCTTTCTGGTAGAAGAACCACGGCAGAAGCTCAACGA
Source organism: Moorena sp. SIO1G6 (assembly GCF_010672795.1). Lineage (NCBI taxonomy): Bacteria > Bacillati > Cyanobacteriota > Cyanophyceae > Coleofasciculales > Coleofasciculaceae > Moorena > Moorena sp. SIO1G6. The sequence goes on along the minus strand of NZ_JAAHFZ010000012.1, from coordinate 39,512 downwards.
AGCCCTGTGGGAGCAACCTTGGGATATTCTGTTTTTCGCAGGTCATAGTGAAACCGAGGCAGGAAGGGGTCGGATTCATATCAATCAGACCGATAGCTTAACCATTGACGAACTCAGAGAAGCCCTCAAAAAAGCCATAGAAAGGGGGTTGTCCCTAGCAATTTTTAATTCTTGTGATGGCTTAGGATTAGCCAATGAGCTAGAACAGCTGCACATTCCCCACATGATTATTATGCGGGAGCCCGTACCGGATCTGGTAGCACAGCAGTTTTTGCAATATTTTCTCAAAGCCTTTGCTAGTGGTAAGTCCTTGTATCTAGCAGTGCAAGAAGCCCGGAAAAAACTGCAAGGTTTGGAAGATCAATGTCCCTGTGCCAGTTGGTTGCCAGTGATTTGTCAAAATCCCGCTGCCATACCCCCAACCTGGCAACAGTTGCGTGGCAATCACCAGCGCCACCTGCTCCAATCGGCCCTGATCGTCAGTGTGGTGGTTACTATTTTAGTCATGGTGATCCGGCAGCTGGGAATGCTGCAGCTTTGGGAACTAAAGGCATTTGACCAGCTGATGCGGCTACGACCTAATCCAGGGGTAGACACCCGTTTGCTGGTGGTTGAAGCCACAGATGCTGAGATCATGCGCTATGGCTATCCCCTCCCAGATCAAACCCTAGCCCAAGTCCTAGACAAGCTAGAGTCTGATCAACCGCGAATGATTGGCTTAGATATCTTTCGCGAACGTCCTAGAGAACCTGGTCACCAGGCATTGAGCCGTCAGTTACAGCAAAATCAGAAATTCATTGCCCTGTGTAGCGCTAGGGAAGCTAACAACCCCAAAAACTCAGGCATCAAACCTCCCTCTGGGGTGCCAGAATCCCGCCTTGGTTTTAGCAATATCATGGCTGACCCTGATGGCATTATCCGTAGGCATCTTGTATTTATGCATCCCTACCACGATGACCCCTGTGCCACCGACCACTCCTTCAGTGCTAGGGTCGCATTGCATTACTTAGCCCAAGACCGAATCAAAGCAAAAACCATTGCTATGAATAAAATACGCTTGGGTAAGACTGTCTTAACAGAGTTGTCAGCTAATGCTGGGGGTTACCACAATCGTGATTATCGGGGGTTCCAGGTGTTACTCAATTACCGGAAAACTGTAGCCCGACGAGTCACTGTCACAGAGGTGCTAGAGGGTAAGGTCAAACCAGAGTGGGTCAAAGACAAAATTGTTCTGATCGGAATAACTGCAAGGATTGCCAAGGATTACCATCTTACCCCCTACAGTGCCCTGGAGTGGCCATACCAAGAAATGCCAGGGGTAATTCTTCAGGCTCAGATGGTCAGTCAGATGATCAGTGCTGGCCTCGGTGAGCGTCCATTATTATCGGTGTGGTCGGTCTGGGGAGACCTGTTCTGGGTTTGGGCTTGGTCAATCATTGGTGCTACCATTGCCTGGCGCTATGGTCGAATACTGTATTGGGGACTCGCTACGGTCACAGCGACAGGGGTTTTATATCTCCTATGCTTTGGTCTATTTACTTTAGGAGTATGGGTACCTCTGGTGCCATCAGCCTTAGCATTGGTAGCCACTAGTGTAATTGTGGTGGTTTACCGGAAACCACTTGGAGGGATCACTCCCTTAGCTCTGGATGGTATAATTATAGGATTTTTATCTGTATAAAAATCCTATAATTATTTATACCAGTTATAAATTGTTTGATAAAAAAATTTATACAAACTGAATATTATGGCCAGAATATACCGTATTTTAAGTAAATTTTTAAGTAAATTTTTAAGTAAGTCCAGGACACTCAGCAACGAACCACTGAACAAAGTGAGTTTGATTGTGATTGTGGTGATTGATATTTTTATCTTAATCAATGTGTTTACAGGACTGAATGATATTAGCACATGGCCGATGAGTCCTGCTCAGACTTATCCATGTTATTACCAGTGGAACAATTACCGTAGACAAACTGATCAAGATAAAGACTATAACATTATTAGCCGTTCATTGGGATCAACTAGTTTTAAACAATCCTATCAACAAGCTGAAGAAGGACATCTGGGTAAAGTTTTTACAACCTGTTTGAAGTATGCAGAATACAAAGATAAGATTAACAATCCCGAAAACCAGAAAACTGAAAAAGCTATTAACCAAAAAAAATCAAAAATAAGTACCATTAAACGGGCTAATAACACCATTCGTGAACAATATGATTCCACACTCTTAGAAAAAATTGCCGGTCAATCTCGTCAGCAATCAATTAATCAAGTCAGTGCTGAACAAGCCAAACAAAACTTAGAGCAAAATAATCGTAATATTTCTAGACTTCAACAGGAAATTAATAATCTTAAAAATGAACTACTTTCCAGACCGGAAAGTGTTAGTTTTATAGATTTTATTAAGGATGAGAATAAATTTAAGACAATCCGCAAAAACTATCAACAGGCATCTTTATGGTATCCAAGTATCCAATTTGCTTTTCAATCGCTCTTTCTGCTGCCGCTGATTTTTATCGCCCTATCCATTCATAAATTTACTCAACGAAGAGGATATGGACTGATCGCGCTGATTAGCTGGCATTTGCTGGTAATATTTTTTATACCCCTAATCTTTAGAATCTTTGAGTTCCTTCAAGTTGGCGCTATCTTTCAATTTATCTTTGATATAATTAGTGAAATTTTCGGCAGGTTACTTTTCCTAGTCAGTTATGTTTATATCTTGTTTATTCCATTGATTGGTTTTGGAATTATCAAGTTTTTTCAAAAAATTGTATTTAATCCTAAACTTCAGGCAGCTAGCAGAGTCAAAAAATTACTCTGCATCAATTGTGCCAAGAAAATTAAACCCGATGATCACTACTGTCCCCACTGCGGTTATTATCAATATGTTGAATGCCAAAGTTGCCACAATATTACTTACAAATATTTACCTTACTGTAAACATTGTGGCGCTTGCCAAGATTCCGTAGTAGATTAAGGCTATTTCTCAGGGATTAGATCATGTCCGGTTGAATAGTTACACAAGGCGCGAAAGGAAGGCAGAGGGAAGAAGGAAGAAGGGAGAAGTAAAGGAGTAAGGTTTCAAGGGTAATGGTGTTTTATGAGTAATTATCCTGATATAATATTAAATATTGAAACAGGGAACAGGGAGCAGGGAGAATTGTCTACTCCCAACTCCCAACTCCCAACTCCCAACTCCCAACTCCCAACTCCCAACTCCCAACTCTTTTCCTTGATTGGGAAGATAATGTGAGCTATGAAAATCAAACTTATTATGAATTAATGCAAATAAAGAGTTTGCTTAAATTTATTAAAGAAATCTGGACAGCAGAAAATTTTCTGCCAGAATAGTAATATTCCTATCACTCAGCAACGGGAGATCTGACAGTGAAATCTGAAATTCGCTACAAGCCGGCCTTTGCAGCAATTTTTGTCACTCTCGATCCTGGTGAGAGTATCACTGCTGAGGCAGGGGCAATGACCAGTATGGATGCTCAGCTTACCATGAAAACTCAATTTTCTGGTGGCTTCTTCTCTGGCTTGCTCAAGAAATTCTTTGGTGGAGAGTCTTTATTAGTCAATACCTTTAGCAATCAGACTCAGCAACCATTGAACCTAGTTCTTACTCAGTCCATAATTGGCGATATTGCTGGTGTGGAATTAGGAGAACGCAGTCTGTGTTTTCAACCCGGTGCTTATATTTGCCATACTACTGGGGTTAAGCTGGGTGTTCGGTGGGCAGGTTTTAAGAGTTGGTTTTCTGGTGAAGGACTATTTAAACTGAAAGTCAGTGGTAAGGGCACAGTTTTCTTTGGTGCTTATGGTGGTCTTACTCGCAAGCAGATTAATGGGGAATTTATTGTTGATACTGGTCATTTAGTGGCCTATGAACCAGGAATTATGATGAATATTGGGTTAGCTGGTGGCTTGTTGGGGTCTGTAACTTCTGGAGAAGGCTTTGTGAATCGGCTCAGGGGTCAGGGTGAGATTTATCTACAGTCTCGTAGTGTTGATGGTTTAGTCAAGTATTTACGTCCTAAGGTTTAGCTTCCTAATCCTTTACTATACCGTAGCCAAACCACTACATCTTTAACACTATCCTTCCTAAATTTCGTTATAAAAATGGAAATAGAACTATTACATCAACCAGATAGTGCGATCGCTCGCGTTGTTCTGGATGAAAATCAAGAATTCGTGGCAGAAGCAGGCTGTATGATTGCCATGAGTGGCTACATCAATGCCAGCACTACTTTACGACAAGGTAAAGGAGGTGGTATTTTTGGTGGATTAAAACGCTTGGTAGGTGGTGAATCACTGTTTTTAAGTGTTTTTCGCTCTCCTGTTGGTGGTGGCGAAATCTTTCTAGCGCCCAAATTCATAGGTGATATTTTAGTTTATCAAATGAATGGTCAAGAGTTGGTAGTGCAGGCGACTTCTTATCTTGCCAGTGAATCAGGTGTTGATATTGATTTAGGCTTTCAAGGTTTTAAGTCCCTGTTTTCTGGCGAATCAATTTTTTGGTTGACTATTAGTGGTTATGGTTCTGTATTGCTGAACTCATTTGGGGCAATTTATGAAGTCCCAGTGGAAGGTGAGTATATCGTTGACACCGGTCATATTGTTGCCTTTGAAAAAAGCCTGAACTTTGAGATTACTAAACCTGGCTCTAGCTGGATTGGTGCTTTTCTAGGTGGAGAAGGGCTGGTTTGCCGATTTAAAGGGCAGGGTAAAGTCTATTGTCAAACCCACAATACTGGTGCTTTTGGTCGGCAAGTTGGTACTCAACTACCACCACGATAATTACCTGGACGGAAATAAAGATTGTTGCTTGAAGTAGGGAGTAGGGAGTCGGGAGTAGGGAGTCGGGAGTCGGGAGTAGGGAGTCGGGAGTCGGGAGTCGGGAGTCGGGAGTAGGGAGTAGGGAGTCGGGAGTAGGGAGTAGAGTTATAGCAGTCGCCAGGGTAATTAGGACATGACAAAAGTCTCAAACTACAGTTTGGCTTGAGTTTAACTTCTGACTTCTGACTTCTGACTTCTGACTTCTGCTATACTTCCCGTGAATTCATAATTATTTACACAGTATTGTTTACTATCCCTTGATATTAGTTCTAACAATACATAATAATAGATAGGCCATAAAAATGATGAATAAAATTGACTACGAAATTGAGCATTCTCCCGCTTATGCCTCTTTGATTATAAACTTACAGGCAGACCAAACAGTCTTAATTGAATCAGGAGCAATGGCAGCAATGGACTCAAGTATCTCGATGAAGTCCAAAGTACGAGGTGGCTTGATGACAGGACTGGGTCGGATGGTAAGTGGTGAATCATTTTTTGTTAGTGAGTTTACTGCTGAAAAAGAGCCTGGGCAAATTTATGTTTCGCCAGGAGTACCTGGAGATATTCAGCATTACTACCTGAGAAACCAGGGTTTAATGGTACAGTCTTCAGGATTTGTTGCCTGTAGTCCAGAAATAGAAATTGACACGCAATTTCAAGGCTTTAAAGGCTTCTTCAGTGGCGAGTCTTTGTTCCTGATTCGAGCTACAGGCCAAGGGGATTTTTGGTTTAGTTCTTATGGAGCAATTGTAGAAATTCCAGTGGCGGGTGACTATGTAGTAGACACTGGCTATATCGTGGCATTTGAAGATACTCTAAATTACCAGGTTGAGGTGCTGGGTGGTTTATCATTTCGAGGTCTTAAAACTGGAGTTTTGGGTGGAGAAGGGTTAGTCTGTCGTTTCAGTGGTGAAGGACGCTTATGGATTCAATCTCGTGAGCTTTATGGGTTAATTAATTTTTTAAATCCTTTCCGTCCAACTAAGAGTGACTAAGAAATTGGTAATAGCTAAATAGCAAGCTAATCACTAATCCCTAATCACTAATCGTAAGCATTCAGCCATTAGCTATCAGCTATCAGCGTGTCGCGTATCAGCTTAAGCGCTACGCGCACGCGATCGCGTTCAGCTATCAGCTATGAGCTATCAGCTATTGGCCTAGGGCCAATGGCTTTTCCCCAGACTTTCAATTTTATTTTAAGCTGACGGCTGACAGCTGACAGCTGACGGCACCTCAAGTAGCGTGCGCTTCGCGCATATGCTTACCACTAATCCCTAATCACTAATCCCCCATCACTAATTATGCCCTCTCCAGATATACCTCAGAGTCGCAACCCACCACCAAGTAACCGTCAACTACTGATTTTATTGGGGCTATTTATCAGTTTTATTGTGGGGGTTATTTGGCTGTTGAACTTGCTGATCAACAGTCTAATTGGGCTAATTCCTCCTAGTGTCGAGCAAAAGCTGGGAGCTGTAATCGTTCCGGTTTATGAGCAGCAGGCTCAACCATCACCAACTCAAGATACCCTCAATCAACTGCTGGCGCGATTGGAAAAACAACTACCACCGGAGCAATCTAGACAACGAGATTACCGGGTGCTTTATCTACCAGAGGACACAGTAAATGCCTTAGCACTACCGGGGGATGTGATTGTGGTGTACGCCGGTTTTTTGAAACAGGTCGAGTCAGAAAATGAGTTGATGATGGTATTAGGACATGAGTTAGGTCATTTTGCTCACCGAGATCATCTGCGCAGTTTGGGAAGAACATTGCTGCTGCGGACAGCGATCGCTTATTTTGTTGGTGATGTAGGAGCCCTAGAATCTTTGGCTATTTCCGGATTGGCAACACTCTCTAAGTCGAAATTTTCCCAGTCACAGGAACAACAGGCGGATGAGTTTGGCTTGAGGTTGTTGCAGCAAACTTATGGTCATGTTGCTGGCGCAACAGATTTTTTCGCGAGAATGAGTCACAAACGAGGAGCGTCCTGGGATTTTTTATCAAGTCACCCATCTCCGGGTAAGCGAGTTACCCGACTACAGCGTCTGATTAAGGAACAAAATTATCCTCTCAAGGAGCGATCGCCTCTCCCGGAAAATCTGAATCAATCTCACCTGATATCAAGTCCAGTTGAATACCCATATTAAACGAGGGCAGAAGGCAGCTATGCTGAAGGCAGCTATGCTGAAGGCAATTGGATGGGGATTTAAACCCCATCCAATTGTGGACACCGTAAAGACGGTGGGGTTTTATAGCGCGTAGCGCTATATAGCACTACCGATTAAGGTTAGGACATTTATACAAGCTTAAAAGCTGTTGTAGTCCACTTTTGCCTTTTGCCTTTTGCCTTTTGCCTTGCGCGTAGCGCTATATCATCCAGCGATCGCTCTGTGTTTTTCGTACTACAAATCGAAGTGCGAAATCTGTTCCCTGATCCGAAGTTACCTGCTCGGAAGTCCCTACTCCCTAAAACCGAGAACCTTGTACCTCACCCAATTGACAAATCCTATTGGGTTTCTAAATGAGATGTAAACCTAGAAGGTCTTTTTTTTTATCCAATAAAACGCCGGATATCTTTCCCCTCTTGCTTCTTGCTTCTTGCCCCTTGCCTTTTTCTAAGGGTAATCGTTCACAACTCAAATGGATCCGGATCTGATCTCAAACACCAAGGAAACTAGAATACCTAAGCAAATTTTGCTTCAAAAAAAAATTTTTCTGATCATCTGCGAAAAGTTGGCTTGAGAGGCGCTGTAACAAGTAGCAATGAAAAAACGCCGCCTGGGCCGGTGTTTGATGAATTTCTAGAAAAGGTGTATTCTCAAATGATTAATTTGCTAAAGCAGCTTTGGACAACACTAGTTTCCTTCACTCTCAACATCAGAAAGCGCTGGCAACAATTAGCAGCAACGATACTGAAGGTATTCAAGGAACTAAGCGATAGTAATTCTCAGCCGATTGACCAGCAATCATCATCCCAAGAATCCCAAGAATTCAAAAAACTATCACAATCATCACAACTAACGATAGTAATGAATTACACACCACCGAATGATGGAGACGGACCTCCCAGTGAAACCGGAGACGCCGGATCTCTCTGGAAATTGTACCAGCTAATCCATGAAAATCCTGAGTTTAGTAACCCACAACTGTTACCAATATCAGCATCAAGACAACTACAACTATCACAACTACAGATGGTAAATACTTTCACACCACCCAATGATGGAGACGGCCCCGTAGGTGACGGCGAAAACGCCGGATCATTCTGCAAATTTCACCAGGTAATTGATGAAAATCCTGAGTGTACTGACCCACAAGCATCTAGTGTTACCAAGTCGTCTTCAGGTCAATCAACCTTGCCCTCTGACCCTGTCTCGCCCAAACCTGAGTCAAAACAATTGTCAACTGTCATGAGTTGGAATCCATTCACAGATTACAATCCACCGAAAGATGGCAAGGGACCCGTCGGTGACAGCAAAGATGCAGGTAGTTCTTGGCGCAGATAGTAGTTACTGAGTTTAAGTATACCAGTTTTCTATTCCTTAAAGTACTTTTTTCCTGGGTTTTAGAGAATAGGGAGTAGCGACTACATCGCTGCTCCCTATTCTCTATCCCCTGTTCAACACTTCTGGGAAAAAGCCAGCTTCCAAAACCTGCTCCTGAGCAAAAGAACACTCACAAGGAAAAGTGCTCAACTTAATCCCAGTTTCCTGGGCTGCCTTAATCCGAGCTTTTTGATAACTTTGCTCAAAGACCTCTGGCAAAAACGCTACGGTGCGCTTTCCAATGGGCGAGTAAATCGCCCTTGGGTCGCACCGTTTTAAACTAGGACTATCCTCCAGCAATTCTTCCAAAGCGATACGCTGTTCAGTGATAGTATTGATCCAACTATCGCTCCTTTTCCCTGGTTGATACATCCACTTCAGTAAATGCATCAGCAACACAATCAAGCGACTTTTTAACTCGCGCTTTTCCCGTTTACCCATGCTTTCGACTTCTTCAATCAGATTCGCTACATCAACTTGGGTAAACTCACCCTCCCGTAACTGTTGCGCAGTTGCCTCGGTCCATAAGTAAAAGTCTTGCTGATAAAGGTTGTGGGTTGTTGTCATCGCTCATTTCCCCAATTAATTGATGCTAGCATTTGGAGACTCCCCGCTCTTACCTAGACGGGGATTTTGATTTGTTTGGCGATCCCAATTCTTAAGCCGCTACACAATAATTTCATGCTAAGAATTCAGCTGTCAGCTGTCAGTGGTCAGTGGTCAGCCTTTAGCTCAATACCTTTAGTGGTGCGTTACGGGGCGGGCTATCTCAACCCTGGCTACGAGGTGGAAAATGAGGGCGAGCCCTTCCCTAACGCACCCTACGCCTCACTTCCCACCCTCCCCACCTACATCTATGGTCTTAATTCAAATCATTGATATTAATTTACCTGCCCTGTTGCACAAAACCCGATTGTAGAATATAAACTATAAATAGTCAAATAAATTTAGGTAAACTACTGCTACAAGACCACCGGAGAAGGTAATGTCCCTAGGAAAAAAACTACGAGAACGCCGTGAAAGTCTAGGTTTAACCCGCATACAAGTTGCTAGAGCCTGTGATGTGGTAGAGTCTACAGTGATTAACTGGGAGGCGGATCGGCACAAGCCTAAGCTCTATCCAGAACAGACTAAAGCCTTGTGTGATATTTTAGATCTCAAAGTTGAGGATCTGCTCCAGTAACATGTAAGGTTATACCCAAAGCACAGGATGGCTTTGTGCGATCATTTCATACTCATCTATAGTGCTGCGGATAGCAATAACTATATCAATTACCCTGCCGTCGCCACCAAGCACGGACTAGTTGAATGTCTTCGTAGGAGTAACGTTCTCCTAAATATTCCCGTACTTTTTTTAGATACTGATCACCCACTTTTTCAATTGCTTTGATAATTGGCTCATGACGTTCCAATGGTACCAGTCGTTTTAAATCCACTGGCTGATTCATTTCAATTAATTGGCTCAAATGATCTATTATAGTCCTGGTAGTATATCCTCGTTGTTGAGCAATTTCCTCTACACTTAACCCTTGTTGATAGAATTGCAGGGTTTTCATATGGGTACTGGAGGGCAGGGGTTCTGGTAGTTTTTGCTCTTGACAAAATGCCTGAATTTCTGAAACAAATTGCTCGCCATACTGGGTAACTTTATACTGAGTAACACCAGAAAGTTTCCCAAAGTTCTCTAAGGTTTTGGGTTTCAGCTGTGCCATTAGTTTCAGTGTGGAATCAGCAAAGACCACATAGGGTGGAATCGATTGGCGATCAGCGAGCTGTTTCCTTAATTTCCGCAGTTTCTCTAGCAGAATCTCGGCTTCAGCTACTCTGGGGTTAATTTCCCCTAAGGCTTTTTCTACAGATGACTGGGGAATAGGAACGTAAACAGAACGTTGCTTGCGCAGGATTTCCCAACTTAGTTTATTGAGCTTCAGCACAGAGTAGCCATCGGTGGTTTGGTCTACTAATCCTTGGTGCAAAAGCGATCGCACTAGAATTTTCCAAGCCTCTGCAGTTTGATCTTTACCAATACCATAAGTAGAGAGTAAGTGATGGCCATACTGCTCAATTTTCTTACTTTTTGAGCCCCGCAACACTTGAATAATGTGGTTCATGCCAAACCGTTCCCGACACCGGGCTACACAAGAGAGGAATTTTTGAGCTTCAATGGTCCAATCTTCTAGTGGCTTAGGATAGCAACAGTTATCACATTTCTCACAATTCCCTGGAAACCGCTCACCAAAGTAGCCCAGCAAAATCCGGCGGCGACAATCTGTGCCTTCTGCGTAGTCAACAATCTGATTTAACTGTTGATAGGCAATCCGTTGTTCCTTGGGATCGGGCTTTTGATCAATCAGATAATGAAGTTTTGAGATATCACTAGCGCTATATAAAACCGTACATGTGGCTGGTTCCCCATCCCGTCCTGCTCGTCCCGATTCCTGGTAATAACTTTCGATGTTACGAGGTAAATCGTAGTGAATCACAAACCGTACATCTGGCTTATTAATTCCCATGCCAAAGGCTACCGTAGCTACGATTACCCGCACATCATCCCGGATAAACCGATTTTGATTGGTTGCCCTAGCCTTATCTGTCATTCCGCCATGGTAAGGTAGGGCAGAAATTCCATCATTCTGTAATCGGAAAGCCACTTCTTCTACGGAACGGCGGCTCGTACAGTAGACAATACCAGAACCTTGGTGAGAACGGATTTGTTGTAATAACTGTTGATAGCTTTGCCGTTGTTTTGGTTGAACGTCGTAGTAAAGGTTAGGACGGTTGAAACTGGCGATGTGAACCTTGGGCTGTCGCAATTCCAGTTGTTGGATAATGTCCTGTTGGACTCGATTAGTGGCAGTAGCGGTCAGCGCCAGCACTGAGCTATTAGGATAGCGGTTACGTAATAGTTTTAGTTGCCGATAGTCTGGGCGGAAATCATGCCCCCATTGTGAGACGCAGTGAGCTTCATCAATGGCAAAGGTGGGAATACCGATTTGCGATCGCACTCTATCCAAAAATGGGATAAACTGTTCTGCCAGTAACCGTTCTGGTGATACGTAGAGTAATTTTATCTTACCCTCAAGGATAGCAGCTTCCCGCGATCGCATTTGTTGGAAGCTCAAGGTACTATTGATAAAGGTAGCCCCAATGCCATTATCTTCCAAAGACGTCACTTGGTCTTGCATCAAGGAAATCAGAGGAGATACCACAACGGTTAATCCCGGTTTCAGTAGCGCTGGCAGTTGGTAGCACAAGGATTTACCACCCCCAGTGGGCATGATAATCAGTAAATCCTGATTTTGCAGCGCCTCTTCAATAATCTGTTGCTGTCCTGGCCGAAAACAGTCGTGACCAAAAAAATGTTTAAGGGCATGCTCCAGGGATGGCGACTGTTCCATGGTCGTGAGGGGATTGCGATCAGTTGATTGTTGGGATAAGATTATTATGCCTAAAAACTATAACATAGAGCGCTACTCCCTATTCCGTACCTACAACCAAATCCCACAGCACATCAATACCACTGCCCACATAGTCTGAATCCTGGTGTTGTTCAATCCATTCAATCACAGCAGGGAGAATATGATTGGATGTTTTGCCCAAATTGCCCAAGGCTTGGGCTGCGCTGCTACGCACAAAAGAATCATTATCCTGAAGCAGAGCTAGTAGGGCGTTGACTACAGCTTCTGAGCTGTTTCCCAATTTGCCCAAGCCTATGGCTGCCCCTTGACGCACATAAGAGCGATCATCCTGAAGCAGAGCTAGTAGGGCGTTGACTACGGTTTCTGAGTTGTTGCCCAAGTTGCCCAAGCCTATGGCTGTCTTCCCACGAACATAAGAGTGATCATCCTGAAGCCTTGCTAGAAGGGCATTGACTACGGTTTCTGAGCTGTTGCCCAAGTTGCCCAAGGCTCTGGCTACCTGCCCACGCACATCAGAATTATCATCATGAAGCCGTGCTAGAAGGGCGCTGACTAAGGTTTCTGAGCTGTTACCCAATTTACCCAACCCTCTGGCTGCTTGACCGCGCACAAAATAATTATCATCTTGAAGCCTTGGTATTAGGGCGCTGACTACGGTTTCTGAGCTGTTGCCCAAGTTGCCCAAGCCATAAGCTGCCCTCCAACGCACAAAATAATCATCATCCTGAAGCCGTTCTATAAGGGTGCTGACTAAGATTTCTGAGCTGTTGCCCAAGTTGCCCAAGGCATCGGCTGCACTCACACGTACATCAGGATCGGGATCCTGAAGCCGTGCTAGGAGGGTGCTGACTACAGTTTCTGAGCTGTTGCCCAATCTGCTCAAGGCATCGGCTGCCCACCCACGCACATTAGAATTCTCATCCTGAAGCTTTGCTAGGAGGGTGATGACTACAGTTTCTGAGCTGTTGCCCAATTTACCCAAGGCTCTGGCTGCCCTCCAACGCACATCAGAATTCTCATCCTGAAGCTTTGCTAGGAGGGCGTTTATTACAGTTTCCGAGCTATTGCCCAATTTATCCAAGGCATCGGCTGCACTCACACGCACATCAGAATTCTGATCCTTTAGCTGTGCTAGCAATATTGTAATTACCTGATCCTTTTCCCCTAACTCGGCTCGATAGTGGAGCAATCGGCACTCATTAATTCGATCGGATTGCTCTTTCAACAATGCCAATACCTGTGCTTGAAAATCCGTTTCATATAAACTACAAATTACCTGAAAAACCTCCTCGCGAATCTTCTTGGCAACCCGATTTTTACTAGTCACCTCCAACTCAACCAACCGCTCCAAAATCTCTTGCACCAACCCACGATCAGCACCACGCAAATTTTTCGGGTCTTCTGCCAAACAACTACCAGCAAACAACAAATCACGATGCAACCACTGCTCATAGTTACTAGTATTATTCAAAACTGCCCGAATCGCCCTCGCTGCCTTTTTCGGTTTTTGTTGTGCTATCAGCAATAGTAACACTTCGCGCCAGTGGGAGTCATGCAAATGCTCCCTAATCTGACTCAAAACAATCTCAAAATCCCCCTCATTATCCGCCTGATAGTCAATCTCTTCAGCACACAAATATTCCTGAAACGTCTTATGGACAAAACCATAACAATTTTGCCCTTGCTCATTCAACAAACCCGTGCGATCGCGAATCAAGGTGACAAATGCTTCTGCTTCTTCTTCAGCTTGGTATAACTGCACCTGCTTCAAGGTTTTAATCTGCTGACTCAACTGATCAATCAAATCATCCCGGTCTATCAAAGTACCGCTGTCGTTATCTTCAACATTTCCCTGGGTATGAATCCAATAAGCCAACAATTCCATCAATCGGCGTAAATCATATAAATCTAGATACTTAAATATTCCATGACTGCTGATTTCTTTGTTAGCATCCCAAGAGGTTAACAACGTCTTGACAGCACAATTATAAAGCTCAAACCGTTCCTTAGGTAATATAGCTTGATACCGATGAATCAATGCAATAATTGTCAACAATAACGGATTCCGTGCCAATAGCTTAATCCTGTCATTATCATCCAGCGCCTTTCGTAAACTATGCTTGCGCCTTTCAGCTTCGGCTTGATCTTGAAACCTGCTGTTATACCAGTTATCAATAAATGCCGAAATCTTCTGGTCATCAAAGGGTTCAATTTGATAGTGGGGAAATTCCTCAGTGTGGAAAAAGTCGCGTCGATAACCAGCCGGTCTAGATGTAATAATAGCGCGATTTCTGTCAAACTGTCCCAAAAAATTCTCAATCCGCCTGACTACATCATTCCGTTTAGCCTCTTCTGGCACTTCATCCAAACCATCTAGCAATATCAACGCCCTCCCATCAGATAACCAATGCTCAAAAAATCCTACTGGTAACGGTTTCACTGACATCGTGTTTTCAGCAAATACCCGAGCATAGTCGATCAGGCTTTTATCGAGATTTATCGCAAAATCTCGCATCCTAATTAAAATCGGTAGCCAGTCCGTATCAGCATCTAATCCTAAAATCTCAGGATTTTGCTGAGCCAACATTACTGCAAAATAACTCATCAAGGTGGTTTTTCCGGAGCCTGGCGCACCCAATATCACTACTCGTCTTGATTGACTTTGGCTCAATAACTGCTCCGCCAATAATTTGCGGCCAGTCGTCTTTGCTAATAGTGCTATTTCTGAGGTTTCCCCACTACCAGCTGCTAACAAATCCCGTTCCCAAGCGCCAGCAGTTGATACGTCTTCCACCACATCTGGCATTACAAAGATTTGGGCTAACTTCTCGGATTTTTCTACTTCTTGCCCAGGCACAGCAATGCCAGCAAATTTGACATCATCAAACCAGTTAGCTAGCTGCTCACAATAATCCTGTTTAGCTACCTGAAATTTTAGATAAGTATCGGTCTGCTGGAAATAAGCATTAATAAATTTCTCTATCCAAGGTTTAATACTATCTTGATTCAGTTTAATGTCATTGGCTTCACCTTGCTGTTGAAATACCCTGATTAAAATCTCCCGATCAGGCTTCCCTTGATTAAGTAGCGGTTTCTGTAATTCCGCCACAACAGCAGAATTAGTAAAATAGTCGCGCAAAAAATTATTAACTCCATTCCAGCCATCCGGTCTAGCGTAATAAAATAAGCGCTGGCTCGGATCCCGTTGTTTTTCCCATTTCTTAACTGCCTCTTCTCCCCCTTTGATTGCCTTGTCTACATCACTTTTACTCAGAGCTTGACTTAAGCTATCCCATCCTTGTCCCGAAACAATCTCTAACAACGATTCCCCTATTTTCGGGATTGCCCAACCGGCTAATACTGACAAGGGTTCTATCATTTATGTCTAATTATAGTTAATTAGTTTAATTATAGCAATTTAGAAAGCCTGGTTTTTTGCGTGGGTTTGGATCCCCCTAAATCCCCCTTAATAAGGGGGACTTTCCAGATCGATTTCCGGGCTCCTCTTAGGGAGCAGTGAGTAGGGAGTAGGGAGTAGGGAGTAGGGAGTCGGTTTTTTTGCGTGGCTTTGGATCCCCCGTTTCCCTTAATAAGGGGGACTTTCCAGATCGATTTCCGGGCTCCTCTTAGGGAGCAGTGAGTAGGGAGTAGGGAGTAGGGAGTCGGTTTTTTTGCGTGGGTTTGGATCCCCCGTTTCCCTTAATAAGGGGGACTTTCCAGATCGATTTCCGGGCTCCTCTTAGGGAGCAGTGAGTAGGGAGTAGGGAGTAGGGAGTCGGTTTTTTTGCGTGGGTTTGGATCCCCCTAAATCCCCCTTAATAAGGGGGACTTTCCAGATCGATTTCCGGGCTCCTCTTAGGGAGCAGTGAGTAGGGAGTAGGGAGTAGGGAGTCGGTTTTTTTGTGTGGGTTTGGATCCCCCGTTTCCCTTAATAAGGGGGACTTTCCAGATCGATTTCCGGGCTCCTCTTAGGGAGCAGTGAGTAGGGAGTAGGGAGTAGGGAGTCGGTTTTTTTGTGTGGGTTTGGATCCCCCTAAATCCCCCTTAATAAGGGGGACTTTCCAGATCGATTTCCGGGCTCCTCTTAGGGAGCAGTGAGTAGGGAGTAGGGAGTAGGGAGTAGGGAGTCGGTTTTTTTGTGTGGGTTTGGATCCCCCGTTTCCCTTAATAAGGGGGACTTTCCAGATCGATTTTCGGGCTCCCCCCTTAATAAGGGGGACTTTCCAGATCGATTTCCGGGCTCCCCCCTTAGCTAAGGGGGGCTGGGGGGGATCGAGCTAGTAAATGCGATAGAAAGTTCGATGCTCTGAAAGATAAGCTACGCGAACACATAATTATTCTATCAAATTAAATGCTATCCCAGAATTAAACTCTAAACTTAAATGCTATCCCAGTATTACGGTATTAATTTCATAAAATTGATGCTCTAAACTAACCGATAAGTGATGGCATAGCAGCTCCAATATACTTTTGCAGCTAAGAGATTGAGCGAAGGTCACGCTACGCGATCGCTTTTTTTCAATTAACAAAAAAATCATCAAAAAAATTACCGTTATACCCCCTCCCGTCAAAAAAAAGTTCAAAAAAAAAATTTTTTAATTACTTGACAATGCCAATAATAGTTTATAAGATAAAGTTGTTAAACAATACAACAACAACTTTAATTATGGACATCGAAAACTTTCTCCCAAATTTTGAGTATAATCCCAACAATCCTAGTTTCCCGGAATTATCTGGCCAAGGGCAGCCAGGACGGGAGCAAATCAAACATATATTGATCGGTTCTCCCAAAACCGTGCGGGTCACAATCTATAATCTTTATAGCCGTGGCTACGCACAAGTTCATGAGTGGAGCACTCCTCAACCTACCGGAAATCCTGGTGAGGTGATCAGTATATTGATTCGATATCTGTTGGTAGATTAAGATAGCAAATTGCCAGGGATGCCAATCCCTCTCTTGATGCAGTCGCTCATGGGGGAAACCCCCAAGACCGCTTAGGTGCGCTTTCCGTTGGCGAATTAAATTCGCCACGGGTCGCACCTCTGCATCGCTGGCGACAGGTCAAAACTCAGGAGAAAGTACGAAGTCTAAAGTATTAAACCTAAGTTGGTATGTTGTTGATTTGGTGAACATATAGTCAAGGATCATAGGGCTCTTGACTATTACAAAAAATCATTCGGTCAAGCATTGGAATTAACCAGGACTTGACCGAATTTTTTTTTAAGTATTTAGCTATCAGCTGTCAGCTGTCAGCTGTCAGCTATCAGCTATCAGTTAGCAGGGAACAGGGAACAGGGAACAGGGAACAGAGAACAGGGAAGAATATTTAGATGTACTTCAAACTTACTAAAAAACTCAACAGCACTAATCAAGACTTAAAACTTAATTGCGACAGTGCAATAGTTTTTTAAAACCATCCACATCACCCACATCACCCCTAGCAGTAATGCAATAGTTTTTCTAAACTTCCACCCTTACAACGTGTTAAACCCCCATAACCCTTTGCATCTTTTCAAAAATCCTGTTAAAATAACAATATCGTTAAAGCAATGGTTTTTCGGCCATGATGATTTCTACCGCACAAGCTGCTAAATTACTAGGTGTCTCTGCCACTCGCGTCCGTTTCCTGTTGAGCAAGGGCAGAGTCAAAGGAGCTTATAAAGTGGGTAGAACTTGGGTGATTCCCTTATTTGACGGTATGCCAGTGGTCACCCCTGGTACTCGTGGACCGAAGCGGAATTGGTCAAAGCTTACACAGTACACTAAAGCTGTGATCCACGTTAATCAGAAAGTGATTCGCCAAAATCACAACAGTGGCGATCGCAATCCCGTGATTACCGTAAAACGCGGCGCTAAAAATATTTATGGTCATACGGTCGAAGTGAATGGCCCTTGTCGGGTGATGTATCGCCCAGATGATCCCCTAAATTGTGGAGCACGGGTATGGATTGAGACTATTTCTGATTTTAAGGTTAGCTGAGCCAGGTCTAAACTATTAGTGATAGCGCTATGCCCTGGGATAGGGAATAGCGATTAGTTAAGCATGGTCGAGAGGCTTAAAGCAATGGGAATGCATTCAAAGGTAGCCGGATTTATAGGAGGTGAACTATTTTTAGAAATTCGGCGCTGTCAATTGCCTTACTTTATTCCTAAAGAATGCGTGATCAAACCACAAACAGAGTCTGGGTATGAACCAGATGTCACGTTTTAGACAAGCAAAGGGTTACTGATAACGAACCACGGTGGGAAAAAGAATCCATTATCACACGGGGGTCTTCTGTTCGTTTAGTTGTAGAAGTGGTTTCAACAAACTGGAGCGACGATTACGCTTTGAAACTGGAAGAATACGAATCTTTCGGAATTGCTGAATATTGGATTGTTGATTATTTAGTTGAACTCTCTACGCTTTGAAAAACGTAGATTCTAAGCAGATGTCACTTTGCGGGTTGAAACCACGCTCCGTGAAGCTTCACGATAGGATCTAGATAGTGAGTCTAATCTATATCGTTGTGGCAGGTTCAAGTCTGCTCTACCGACCTCGGCTAGGGAGATCCCTAGCTGTGTCGCTACTTTTCTTAAAATATTGCAAGCTCCGTTGCAATCTGCGTTAATTAATTCACCTTTTGCAGACAGGTATTGTCCACGCTTTACTCTCTTTCCGCTTGCTGCCCACCCCTCAGGTTTCGCGCCGAGCACAGGTAGGAAATCACGATCTAAAAAGCTAGCTTTACTGGTGTAACTTTCTTCGGTTTCAACAAACTTAATGCCATATTCGATGCACAATTGCTCAATTCGATTTTTTAATTTAGCGGCAGGTATCTGTACGAACTGCTGATTGCTCTTTTTGCCAATATTTATGCTGTCTTTATTTCTCTTGTTCCAACCAAACACCACTGTGGTGACTTGGTTTCTTTGACACCAATTAATAATAAATCTAGCGACCTTGTTCACGTTGTCGCGCATTTGTCGGTTGCGCTTTTCGGTCAAAGAGGCTAATTGATTATCCCAATAATCTTGAGACTTTCCTTTTTTGATCCTAGCTACACGCTTGTTGTACCACTGATTCTGAGATTTGACTTTTTTGCCATCTATAATAAAAGAATTCCCCACATTAGAGACACAGGTTAACCAGTTGTTGAGACCTGGATCGATACCTAAGACCTTATTTGTTGGCGTCACTGGTTCAGGATTTGGCCTTTCATATACAAACTCTAAATAAAAACAGCCATTCCTAGGGACAAAACGATATTCTTTAATTGACTTATGATCTATATTAGATGGCATTGGTAGTAAGAAGTGATCAATACCAAACCAGACCTTAATCTGCTTACCTAAAGTAAACTTAAGCTGGCCTTTTACTAGCTTTACCCACCGAGCGGGATAACTTACTACTGCCAGACCTCCCTTTTTGCGGTACTTTGGGACTCTAGGTTGATCTGCCAACTGCCCTTTGTTATACAACTTCTTGAGGGCTTTGTAAGACTTGAAAGACTCAATAACTCCATGCAATGTCTGTTGAGCACAGGCTGATCTCATCGCTTTGAAGTGGACATTACTTTTCATGATTTTGTCCAATTCTGCGTTATTGAGATATTTGCCAGCCTTGAACAACATTTGACGGCAATAATATATTCCGCAATTTGTTAATTTGTTAGCCTCTGAGCAGATAAATTCTATAACCGCTTGGTTTTCAGATGTCGTGCTTATTAAATGTTGTTGACAACCGTACATATTGCATCGACCTTTTGCTGTGTTAATATAATTATATACCCTGATAATTAAGGTGTCAAGCAAATGCCAGAAGAAACTAAGAAAAAAGTTGGAAGACCGAGTTTGCATGGTGTACGAAAGAAATCCTATAGTGTCATGACTACAGAAACGGCCTGGAATGGATTAAAGGAGATGGCTAAAGATTCTGGTTTAAGCCTTTCTGAATTTCTAGAAACCTTAGGGAGAACAAAACAGCTTCCATAACGCGATAGCCGGGATTTATCCCGGCGCGCTGGCCTATAGCCACGCTACGCGAACGCAGGCCACTCAATAAATTAAGTGGCTAACTCTCGCTCGATGTTTCTCTGTTTAGGCGGTAGGCGATTTATCGGTAATCCTAAACAACCTACTTTATCGGTCTACCAATTGATAGATGGCGAATATCACGTTAATCAGTTCCGAGGAGCTAACCGTATTTTATCGCCAACCTTTCCAGAATTAAGGTTAAATGGTGAACAAATTTTTCAAGCGATCGCTTAATCAGCATTGATTAATCATGGAATGATTTGAATAGTTTTGTAGAACGGGCATCTTGGTAGAACGGGAATCTTGCTGGAACGGGCATCTTGGTGGAACGGGCATCTTGGTGGAATGGGCATCTTGCCCGTTTCATTTTCGGGCAGGCAAGATGCCCATTCCACTGATATTCATTCCGCCCCTCAGCAATTAACCATTAGGATTAACTGTTGTGTCTACGCATCTGTTTCCTCTCCCCCCACACCTCCCACACCTCCCACACTACCCACACTACCCACACTATCCACACTCTTCCCCGGTGAGGATCAAGCCTCCTGACTAGCTTGGGGGGAAATCGCGAGCTAATTTGGAATAACCTAATCTGTTATTGTAACAATTTAAATTTAAGATTTGGTTAATTAAAGGTAAAATCAGGTGGACATTGGGAGTAGAGATTTTGATTGAGATGCTCAAAGTAGGAACCTTAGTTCGAGTGATTTATCCTGATTATGTTGCGGGTCTTTCGGGTCGTATTGAAGCACAGGAAGAATCCGGTCGTTGGATAGTCAGATTAGAGGAAAATCCCTTTGAGCAGAATGATCAAGCATTTATATTATCTCTAGATGAGTCAGACTTTGAAGTAATTAAGCCTCCTTCATCCTAGTCAAGCTAGTTATCATATTTTCTAGTGATCAGATTTTCCATCTCCACCAACCATGAAACACCAGATAAATATAAATGAGTTCAAGAAAAACGTCAAAGCTGACTTTAACACCAGACCAAACTATGATCAAGGAAGCTTTCACCCTCGGCTAGCCAAGGGTCTAGTAGAAGTATCCCACCTGCAAACTGGACAACGAATTCTAGATATTGCGACTGGCACAGGTTTAGTAGCAATTCGTGCAGCCAAAATTGTCGGTGCTTCTGGAGCTGTTGTCGGTGTAGATATTTCCTCAGGCATGCTCAATTTAGCCCAACAAAAAGTTAAAGCCGAAGGTATCAACAACATCAAATTTATAGAAGCAGATGCAGAAACTATCAACTTCCCAGATAATAGTTTCGATAGGATTCTATGTTCTTCAGCCATTGTATACTTAACAGATATCCCTGCTGCGTTACGGCAGTGGTATCGCTTCGTAAAACCAGGAGGATTAGTCGGATTTTCCTGTTTTGCAGCAAACGCCTTTCCTACAGGGGGTCTGTTTCGAGAAAAAGCAGGAGACTATGGCATTGTAATTCCTAATCCCAATGGACCCCTTGGTAGTCCCGAGAAATGTCACCAGCTACTCACCGAAGCAGGTTTTCAAGACATCAACGTCAAAACCGACCAATTGGGTTACTACAGCAGTGATACTCAAATAGTAGCAGCAAACTCTTGGCGGGGAAACTCAAAGAGTGCCTTTGGTGCGGAAGTTTTCCAGCTTTCTCCAGAGAAATTAGCACAATTGAAAACTGAATTTTTTGTAGCCGTTGAGCAATTAGCCACACCACAAGGCATTTGGATAGATATTACAACGTTTTTTGTTTGCGCCAGGAAATCGGTAACATTTTCTATTCCCAAATAATCCCTAAATCTAAGCTATCAGCTATCAGCTATCAGCTAATGGGGTGGCTACTTGAGTGGCTATTGGCCTTTGGCCACGCTACTTGAGGTGCCAATGGGGCGGCTACTTGAGATCCGAACAGCTTGTGAATAAAATAAGCTGACTGCTGACTACTGACTGCTGACTGCTTACCTTAGGTTTTTAAAGGTTAAACGTTGCACTATTGCTATTATTTATTTTTCTTTTTGTTCTTCCTCCACCACTGGCATTGATTCTGTAGCATCTTCTGCTGAGTAGCCTGAAAATTTAGCCAATTGCTCTAACGACAGCATACCAGGATAAAACCGACCATTAATTTCCCAGGTTGGAAAGCCTTTGATCTTCGCTTCAATGCATAAGTCAGTTTGGGAGGTTTCAGCCCTTGGGTCACATTCAATATAATTGATCTGCTTAAATGCCTCACCAAACATTTGCTTCTGCTTTGTACAATAGGGACACCAGTAAGCCCCATACATTTTAGCACCAATTTTGTTCAAATGACCAGATAAAGAGGTGGCTGAAGGGGTAACTGGGAGTTCAGGAGCAGGGGATTCTAGGGTTACTTTTGTAGGGGTAGAGGGTGAGGGTTCTCCTAAAGAGGATTCCGCAGCTACTGTCAGTAGGACAAGACTAGAAATCACCCAGACAGTCTTATTTAAACTACGAATAAATATCCATGGGAGTTTAATGCTAGGTTTGGCGTTCATAGTTTGTAGGGGATATATTGGAATTATCCAGGGAATTAATCACTTCTTTACCGTTTTAACCTGATCTTGTTGGAAACTACCAAATCTTGATTAATGGGATCTAACCTCTCTACTTTCTTTGCTTACCAGGCTCCCAGCCCATTAGCTGGCAAGCATAGCATCGCCATATAGCAATCCTATCTGATTCGTGAAAGAAATGGACTGCTTTAAGGCAGAAGGCACCCACCCCTAACCCCTCTCAGGAGGGGAATGGCAGAAGGCAGATGATACCGGAGTTGGAGCTAGTTTTTCAGAAGTGCAGTGATGTTACAAATGATTTAGGATTGCTATAGCGCTTAAGCTGAATGCTTACTTTTCTGGAATTAACCTCAGCATCAGTGAATTATCTAATAACTAATCATCACTCTTTTTCATAAACAGGCAACTATGGTCAAACGTTTGCTTACCAAAGACATGCTCGATTTTGACGCTCCAGATCAAGTCAAGGATGTTATCCAACCTCAAGGGCGTCCACCGGAAACAGACCCTACTCTGGGTATCCGTCCGGAATTAAGTATTGAAGTCAACCAAAAGCCAGGCACTCCCCGACATCGACTGGTCACCATTGGTGATTCCCTAAGCCATGGCTTCCAGAATGGAGCAATTTTTAACACTGAGCGCTCCTATCCCATAATGATTGCTCAAGAAATGGGTTGGGAAGAACACCTGCGTCGTCCAACCCAATATGGCAAATTCGGTGGATTGCCCCTGAATCTGGAGTATTTAGTTCGGCACTTAGAGCGACAGTTTGGTGACCAGATACAGTGGTGGGAATTAGGACCGGCTCTGTTTTCAATCCGCGAATTTATGGACGACATAGAAGATTATTGGGAACGGGGTCCTGGTTGGCAAGGGGGCGTTGGCTCTACTGTTGCTATGCACAAAGGGATTAACCACAATCTCGCTATTTATGGGTGGAATCTTAAAGACATTATCTCTCACGACGCAGATACTCTCAGAAAGGCAATCGAGGCACCAACGGATGATCTATTGCGGCAAATCGTTGAGAATGCTAACGAACATGCGGCATTGAGGGTTTTGGACTCCGCACGGGATTCACAAGGTAAAGCACTTACCCCAGTGCAAGCTGCCGTGGCACTAGGGCAAGAAGGAAGTCTAGAAAACGGTCAGGGAGATGGTATTGAAACCCTGATGATCATGATTGGGGCGAATAATGCCATGGGCACCGTTGGTCAACTGCAGGTCAGATGGAGTTGCGATCGCGATTCAAATTCACCACAGCCCAATCAGCGACCTACGGTCTGGTGTCCGGAAGATTTCAAAGCTGAATTGGATCAAGTAGTTGACCAAGTCAAGCAAATCCAAGCTCGCCATGTGATTTGGGCTACAGTTCCCCATGTCACCATTGCCCCCATTGGTCGTGGAGTAGGAGATAAGATCGCTACTGGCTCGCGCTACTTCCCCTACTACACCCGTCCTTGGATTAGTGACGAAGATTTCGATCCTAACCGTGACCCGCACATTACCGCACAACAAGCCCGAGCCATTGATAGCGTCATTGACCAGTACAACGACTATATTGCTGATGCTGTACGTCAAGCTCGAAAAGAAGGTCGAGATTGGTATTTATTTGAATTAGGAGGATTACTGGATGGCTTAGCTTATCGACGTTATATTGAAGACTCCGACTGCAGACCAGATTGGTGGACTCCCTATCAGCTGGCACCGGAACTCGAAGCTCTTTCACCAGTACCAGATACTCGCTTTTTTAGATCCGATGCCACCGGTCGCACCAGCGGTGGTTTCTTCACCCTAGATGGCATTCATCCCACTACCATTGGCTACGGTATCGTTGCTCAAGAATTGATCACTCTTATGCAGCAACAAGCTGGTGTCAAGTTTTATGGCAAAGACGGTCGCACAGAGCGTCATGATCCAGTCAAGATCAATTTCCAACGCCTGATTGCTCTAGATACCTTGATTTCCGATCCACCGAAATCTTTATCGAGTAGTCTGAAATGGCTGGATTGGCTCGATCAGAACTTGCAAATTTTCCAGCGCTTACTAAGAAAGGGGAATTGAAGAATGAAGAATTTAGAATGAAGAATGAAGAATGAAGAATGAAGAATGCAGAATGCAGAATGCAGAATGAATAAATTCTAAATTATCCGGTTAACTAGTTAACATATCGATGATATGGGAATAGGTAGTTTCCTATTCCCGATTTTACAAACTAATTTCAACTAGTGATTAATTTAAAGGGGAATAATTTACCAATTTATCCAATTGCAGATTTGAGATCATTTTCGGGCGCTCAGGATGTCCACCCCACTCATATTAGTTCCTTGATTCAGCAATTCCAAGTATGGAGCGTAGGCAAAAACGCGATTACGTTTTTGCCCAGTAATTTCTTGTAAAATACCAACATCACACAGATCATTAACTAATTTGTTGGCATTAGGGTATTTGAGTTGAATAATTTTTTGAACCTGTTCAACAGTGATAATTGGCCTAAAATAAAGGTTATCCAGCACGATTATAGCGTTTCCGGTTCGCTTCCCCATCTTATTGACCAGTAGTTGATGATGTTCTTCCTTCATGGTTACTATGTTGCGGGCAGTAGCGGACGCTTCCTGAGCGACTTCGTAAACACCACGCAGAAAGAACTTTAGCCAACCTTCCCAATTGCCACTATCTCTGACAGCTTGAAGTCGGTCATAGTATTCAGAGCGATATTTCTTGAAATAGTAAGAAATATATAAAAGCGGGCGCTTCAGTATATTCTGCTCACATAGAAGAAATGTAATTAGTAGACGCCCTGTTCTGCCATTGCCGTCAAGAAAAGGGTGAACTGTCTCGAACTGAGCATGAGCCAATCCAATTTTTAGCAAAGCGGGAATTGGTTTTGAATCATGCAAAAACTTTTCTAGATTATCTAGAGCTTGTTTCATTTCATGGGGTGGAGGTGGAACGTAAGTAGCGTCTTTGAGGGAACATCCTTCCGGACCAATCCAATTCTGGCTACTACGAAACTCACCTGGATCTCGCTCAGAACCTCGCACTCCTTGCATTAACTTCTGGTGTATTTCCCGAATCAGGCGCAAACACACAGGTAAATCCTTCAAGCGCTCAAGACCGTGGTTAATAGCAGCGATATAGTTAACCACCTCAGCCACTTCTTGAGGATTATCTGGTTCGAGTGTTTGGGATTCAAATTCCAGAACATCTATCAAAGATGCCTGCGTTCCTTCAATCTGACTCGACAAAACCGCTTCTTTGCGAACATACATAAACACAAATAGGTCAGGGTTAGGCAGAGCATCTGTTGATCCATCTAGCCTACCGAGTGCACGATCCGCCTGAGATAGAAGCTGCCACATCTCGTCATCGATAATGATGTCAGGCACAGGCGGCAACGGATTCGGTATGAAAGCTTTATATCCACTAAGCTGATCCACATACTGACCTGCTCTAGTAGCACTAACCATTATTATCGCTGTCGTTAATACTGAATATTTTCCAGCTCTATATTAACGAAAAGCCATCTCTTTCGTTAATAAGCCTATAAATGAAAATTTATATGATATAATTACCAACTCGAAAAAATCAACTGAAAGGATCCATTACTATCCTATAGCAGTCGCCAGGGCAGTTAGGACATGACAAAAGTCTCACACCCTTTGTAAGCGATGCAGCGCGGTCTTGGGGGTTTCCCCCACTCGCTATTGCATCAAGAAGCGCAAGAGTTTGACTTCTGACTTCTGACTTCTGACTTCTGACTTCTGCTATAAAGGTAACCTTCAGGGTAACTCAGGTTTCGATAAACTGAAGAAAAAATGCACTTGAGGCGATTATGACCCAAAACAATCGCTCCCCATGGGATGCTGGCAGATTCATAAAAACCCTAAGCTACTTTGAGGTTATTCCTTTCCTGAGCTGCCTACAGCGATTATTCACAGGTCGTGCCAATAATCAACAATCGAGCCAGGGTAGAGGAAAAGATATGGGAGTAATACTGGTAGCTGGGGCAACTGGCGGTGTAGGCAAGCGAGTGGTGCGCTGTCTGGTTGAGCGTAATTATCCCGTACGTGCCCTAGTTAGAAATGCCCAGAAAGCTAGGGAAATCCTTGGCAATAACCTGGAACTATTCGAGGCAGATATCACTATTCCAGACACCTTGACCCCAGCACTGTACAAGAACATTACTGCTATAGTGTGTTGTACAGGAGCGCGGATGCAACCGGTAGAAGGAGACACCCCGAACCGGGAAAAATACGATCAGGGCATCAAGTTCTATAGGCCAGAAGTGGTCGATAGCCCGGAACTATTGGAGTATCAGGGTATCAAGAACTTAGTACAAGCCGCAGCAGAGTATCTCGAACCAGGGAAACAACTCCTATTTGACTTCCAAAACCCTTCCGATGACTTACAAGAAACCTGGGGTGCTGTGGATGATGTAGTCATGGGTGGTGTCAGCGAGAGTTCAATCCGCCTGATCGACAAGGCTGCCCTGTTTACCGGCAATGTCTCAACAGCAAATTCTGGCGGCTTTGTGTCAGTACGCACCCGCAATCTCCCAACTCCCCTCAACTTAGCTGAGTACCAAGGACTAGAACTGCGAGTTAAAGGGGATGGTCAACGCTATAAATTTATATTGCGTAATGAATCGAAATGGGATGGCATTGCCTACTGCTATTCCTTTGACACCCAGAAAGATCAGTGGATAAACGTTTCTATTCCCTTTGCTGATTTGATTCCGGTATTTCGAGCCAAAACCTTGAAAGATGCTGCTCCCTTCAACCCCAGTCGCATCTTTGCCATACAGCTAATGCTGAGTAAATTTGAATATGATGGCGCACTGAACCCAAACTTTGCTCCAGGTTCCTTTGTCCTACAGCTCGAAACTATTAAAGCCTATGGGGGGATCACCAAGCCCCAATTCATTATGATTAGCTCAGCCGGGGTGACTCGTCCAGGTCGTCCAGGAATTAACCTAGAGGAAGAACCACCAGCGGTACGAATGAATGATCAACTGGGGGGAATTCTAACCTGGAAACTCCGGGGAGAAGACGCAGTTCGCGACAGTGGCGTTTCCTATACCATCATCAGACCTTGTGCTTTGACAGAAGAACCGGGAGGTCAAGCCTTAGTGTTTGCTCAAGGAGACAATATCCGAGGTAAAGTAAGTCGGGAAGATATTGCTGAACTTTGTATTCAGGTACTAGAGCAACCCAAGGCTTGTAATGTCACCTTTGAAGTCAAAGAGGCAAGTGATGGTTTGCGAGACTGGCAAACTCTCTTTTGCGATATCAATACGGACAGCAATTAAGTATAGGGTTTGTATCTAGGTTGTAAACACACTTCTTGCAAAAAAAGGCAATTATAATTAAGAATTAAGAATTTAGAATTTAGAATTTAGAATTTCTTCATTCTTAATTATTCCTTCTTAATTCCTCATTCTTAATTATTCCTTCTTAATTCCTCATTCTTCATTCTTCATTCCTAATTCTTCATTCTTCATTCTTCATTCTTCATTCTTCATTCTTCATTCTTCATTCTTCATTCTTCATTCTTCCTAACTTGCCAGACGCTCCGATGCTTGAGATTTCATCAGGGTAACCAACTCTTGGATTCCTCTTTTGACATGTCGCGTCACTGTCATCGGACTGACTCCAATTCGTTTGGCTGCCTCTTTGCGGGGGAGTTCTCGTAAGAAAACAAACTCTATAGCTGCCTGAGTTTTATCTTCTAGCTGACTCAAGGCACCCTGGAGCTGTTGTCGGTCTTCTTCCCAATAGTGTAAATTCTCTTCATAGTAATCCGGTAGAGTCTCTCCTAAAGTCATGGGTTGATCGACCTTCTGAGAAACCGTGGCATCCAAACTTAAAGGCAAACGATTTTGAACTGCCAATTTACTTTCCTGCCACTCTTGCAGTGATACATCCAAAGCCTTAGCAATTTCTTCATCTCTGGGGAAGCGTCCCAAGTTAGTTGCTAACTTTTTGCTGACTCTTTTCCCTGCCTGCTGGAGTTCCTGCCATCGGCGAGGAATCTTGACCAGAGAACCCCTATCGCGCAAGAAGTGTAGCATCTCACCGCGAATGTAAGGTACTGCCAAGGAACTGAATGCACAACCTTGATGGGGGTCGAACCGCTCAATAGCACGAATCAAGCCGATGTAACCCATTTGCTCGAGGTCTTCATAAGGTTCAGCACACTTCTGGCTGACTATATGAGCAATCTTCCTCACTAACCCAGCATTTAATCTTACTATCTGATTGCGAAGTTGAATTGATGGATTTCGGTAGTACGCAATCAGAAGTTCCATTCCTTGAAAACCAACAGACCCAATAGCCATTCTCAAAATATCCCAGAAGTGGAAACCTATTTACGACACGAGGCTTAGCCTAAGCAATTAATCTTCAACTCATTGTCATTAGAGATTCCCCTTTAGAACCATCGTCCTTTCACGGAAAAAACAAATTACCGTTTTTGTTTTCTCTGTACAATCACGCAGATTGGAACCCGAAGATAGTGAGAAATCGCTATACCGTCTTAAATGTGGTATAATATCTAACCTAATTAGCCGGAAGTGGCAACTAGCAAAGAGGATAACTAGTATTCTGTCAATTTAGTTTTGGTATTAGGTGTTAGGTATTAGGTGTTAAGTATTAGGTATTCCGAAAAAGTAGAGTTTACCCCTCAAGTCAATTTGGACGGAGTACTAGCAGTCGGTTTTCCCTCCTGCCACAAGATTGCGGATATGGTTCAAAATAGAAGTAGTTATAAATCAATGCTGATACTTGATCAGGAAAATTCTTGACTAAAATCTCATGAGTAGCACTAGTAACTTTCGTCAAGCAATTCGTGAATCTCAAGGTCGAGCCCTAGTTGGTCCGAATGTTATTGCTAATGCTCTGCCCTTCCTGGGTGGTGGATTAGTCTTAACTGCCCTAGGTGTCTATGGTGGTCTGGGGGTGATTTCAAGCAACCCAGGGCTATTTATGACCACCTTCTTGCCTGCCTTAATTGCCGAATTTATTCTTTTCTTCGTTGCCCGTGGTGTGGCTGAGAACGGAAACAACAGTGTAGCTTTGCCTCTTCTAGCTAGTTACAGTCTCTTGTCCGGCTACACCCTCAGTGGCTTAATATTCGTTGCCCTCGGAACAGGGGGTGTGGGCATGCAAGGCATTGCCATTGCTGCCTTTGGCTGTGGTGTAGCCTTTATGGCTGGCCGTCAAATTGGTTCTAATCTCTCAGACGAAGATGGCTTTGCTTTAGCCAAAACCGTCCAGATGGGTATGATTGCCTTGCTGGTGGTCTTGGTGGCTCAGCTAGTTTTATCCTTCTTTGGTGTATACACACCCAGCTTTCTAGAAATTGCTATCTCTGGCATCGGTGTGGTTATTTTTGCGGGTGCGGCTGTAGTGGATTTCTTCGTGCTGCCTCGCGCCTATCGTGATGACCAGTATCTACCTGCTGCCCTGTCAATGTACTTGACCTATATTAACTTGTTCGTGTTCATTTTGCGGCTGCTGATTGCCCTTAATGGTCGCGACTAAGACAGTGCAATACGATAGAACCCAATCGGGGACGGCAATGCTGTACCCCGATTTTTCTAGTTCCAAGCTGTGGTGCTAGACGTCATATAGGAGCCATAAACCCCAACAGAGCCTCAAATACAGCATCATGGGCAGTACTTTGATTTGTGCCCCTATAGCTAGCTATAGGGACAAGTCCTGTTCTGAAGCGGTTTTGTGATAGTATAGCAGTCGCCAGGGCAGTTAGGACATGACAAAAGTCTCACACCCTTTGTAAGCGATGCAGCGCGGTCTTGGGGGTTTCCCCCATGAGCGACTGCATCAAG
The DNA here is from genome assembly GCF_010672795.1 of Moorena sp. SIO1G6. NCBI lineage: Bacteria > Bacillati > Cyanobacteriota > Cyanophyceae > Coleofasciculales > Coleofasciculaceae > Moorena > Moorena sp. SIO1G6. The sequence continues at coordinate 9,313 of NZ_JAAHFZ010000012.1, read as the reverse complement.
AAGCGCAAGAGTTTGACTTCTGACTTCTGACTTCTGACTTCTGACTTCTGCTATACCTAAATGTTGCTGAACTCTGAATCCCTAAGGAAATCCCAATACCCAAAGTGAGGGCTATTTATGGTAAAGTTTATGGTAAATATTGATAATCTATCTGTTCTAGGAAAGAAGCAAGTTGTTGTGTATTATGAAGCGTGATTAGTGGAGTAAATCAAATCGAGTTCCCTATAAAATAATATTGTAATTGTTCATAAACGATTTCAATAAAATTAGAGGTTGTCTGAGAAGTATCATTTGCTACATCAAAGCCCCCGTTGGTCCCCCAAGCGAGGGATTGCTCGCTAGGGGGACTTTTACCAGCAAATGGATTCTTGTTCCCCCCAAGCGAGGGATTGCTCGCTAGGGGGGCTAGGGGGGCAAAATTCAGTATCAAACAACTTTTCAGATATCCTCTTATAAAAAACGTTATATTATAGCCCTTAAAAAGGTTTAAAACGTAATTATACATTATATAATTACGTTTTAAACTTGTGATTAAAAATGGATATTACATCGATTAAAATATCGGTATAATATTTACAATTACGTTTTCAAATTGGAATTTGACCAGGGTATTTGAGATGGCGATCGCATCATAAAAATTCTCGGTATACTAGTATACTATAGTTGAAATGTATAGTTAAAATCAAGAAGATTACCTGGTGTATTTACATGGTGTAGTTATAATGGTGTTGTAAAGGATGGAAGCATTATGGAAACCGTAGAGCAGAAACGGGCAGTCGAAATCTTGTCGGAGCGCCTGGGTAAAACCCAGGACTATCTTTGACATTGCTGCTCTGAAGGCCAAAATTCAAGATTTAGAGCAGCTGGCAGCTCAACCAGATTTTTGGGATGACCAAAACTCGGCTCAGCAAACCCTTCAACATCTCAACGACCTAAAATCTAACCTCCAACGCTATAAACAGTGGCAATCCAGTTTGGAAGACACTAAAGCGATCTTGGAGTTGCTAGAACTAGAAACCGATGACGCACTGCTTGCAGAAGCTCAAACCAACTTGACTCAGCTGAATAAAGAACTGGATCGCTGGGAGTTGGAACAGCTGTTATCTGGTACCTACGACGCATTAGGTGCTGTCCTCACCATCAATGCGGGGGCTGGTGGAACTGATGCCCAAGATTGGGCTGACCTATTACTGCGGATGTACACCCGTTGGGCAGAGAACCATGGTTATAAAGTCCACCTAGCCGAACTTTCCCCAGGAGATGAAGCTGGGATTAAGTCTGCCACTCTGGAAATTGACGGACTCCGCGCCTATGGTTACCTGAAAGCCGAGAAAGGTACTCATCGACTGGTGAGGATTTCCCCGTTTAATGCTAACGGTAAGCGACAGACTAGTTTTGCTGGAGTAGAAGTGATGCCTGCGGTGGATAATACCGTTGAGCTGGAAATCCCCGAGAAGGATTTAGAAATTACCACCTCCCGTGCAGGTGGTAAGGGAGGGCAAAACGTCAATAAGGTAGAAACTGCAGTGCGGATTGTCCATATTCCTACCGGCCTGGCTGTGCGCTGTACTCAGGAGCGTTCTCAATTGCAAAACAAAGAAAAAGCCTTAGTACTGCTGAAAGCTAAGTTGCTCGTGATTGCTGAGGAGCAACGAGCTCAAGAAATTGCCGAAATTCGGGGGGACATGGTGGAAGCGGCTTGGGGAAACCAAATTCGAAATTATGTGTTTCATCCTTACCAGATGGTGAAAGACCTGCGCACTAGTGTGGAAACCACAGCAGTTAATGATGTCCTTGATGGTAATCTTGACTTATTCATTGAAGCGTATCTGCGTCAAGAAAATCAGTTAACTAACTAGTAAGCAGTCAGCTATCAGCCGTCAGCCGTCAGCTAATCAACGGTCGGTAATAAACAAGCTGGGGGGTGCTGCTACGGCTGCTTGAAAATCCCTGCTCGTTTTACTCATCCGACCCCGTTCAGTTAAAACGCCTGCTAGCACCTCAAGTAGCACCATCTGTAGCGCATTAGCTGATAGCTGACTGCTGAATGCTTACACTAACTAATCACTAATGATTGGTTATTAGTGATTGTCAAAGTTGGTTGATTATTACTGATAAATAGTCAGTGGTCAAGTTTCAAGTAAGCAGGAATTAGGCAAAATTTGGCAACAAACTCGCCTTAGGTTTAGGGTGCATTGATAAAGCAGGCTACAGCTAGAGTTTCTGGGTAATTCGTGGTAAAAATTGTTAAGTATGCTGTTAGATTAAAATCAGCAAAGAAATTCTGACGTAGAGTACTTGTGTTCGATGAGCAACCCACCTTCACAAACCCAACAGCCAGAACAAGGTCTGGATACAACTACAGCCCCAGCCGATAGCGGTTCAAGTGAACCTAAGCCTAGTTACACCAAGTTAGCCATGCGCAATATGGTGCGTAAGGGAGGTAAATCTCTGAGACACTTTTTCCTCACCGTTTCTGGTTTATTGGCCTTACTGGTGGGTCTTGCCTACCTAACCCGTTAACTAAAGAGTTTGTTAAGTGATTTAAACTTACTCTTGTTGATGGCTCTATGCTTCGAGAGAGCAAAATCAAGGGAACAGTAAGCATAGTCCTAGACCCAGGATTAACGAAGCCGATGACCTAGCCAATCGGCTAGGTCATCGGAGTAGGTTACCCTACTGGTAGCCAAGCCTTTTGGAGAAGCTGAGTGTGAAGTTTGAATTGAGTTTACAGGATTGTTTCTTTAATCGCTCCCATTCCGCTGAAACCATTACTAACCAATCCAGCAGCCCAATTTCCCTCCACACTTGGGAAAGCTGGTTTGACCAATGGCTAGTTGCCCTCGAACCGGATTTAGCGGAGGCGAACAGCTACGAATTGAGTCTTCGCCTTACTGACAATAGTGAAATTCAGGCACTTAATTCCCAGTACCGAAAAAAAAATCAGCCTACAGATGTACTTGCTTTTGCAGCTTTAGAGGTAAACTCTCCTAAGTTATCACCCCAAAAGCAATTATCAGTGCCTCTATACTTGGGTGATATCGTGATTTCGGTAGATACTGCTGTTCAACAGGCTAAACAGCACGGGCATTCTGTATCTACGGAACTAGCCTGGCTGGCAACCCATGGTTTACTTCACCTTCTAGGATGGGATCATCCGGATGAAGAAAGTCTACTGAGAATGCTGGATCAACAGGAGACTCTACTTCAGAGCGTAGGTCTTTCTAATGATTCCTAGAAGTCTGCTGTGCTTTCCAGTATATCCCTAAAGGTTAATCCTCCTACCCCATATGGGAAAGATCAAGGTATACCCAAGACTTATCCCTGAACCAAGAAATGGTGTTACCAAAGGCGGAATCTTATCAAACTCAGTTTTTCGTGTCTAATACCTTGCCGATGACTCAAGAACTATCTATACCAGTACCCCAATACTCTGACTCCAAAGTCAAACCTAACCGAGATTTGGCTTGGCGAATTGCTCCGACATTAATGATTAGCTTCAAATATGCTTGGGCTGGGGTTCGCTATGCCTTTCTCACCCAACGTAACTTCCGCATCCATACAGCCATTGGAATTCTAGCGATTACCTTGGGCATTTTTTTAAAAATACCCCTGGTAGAACTGGCTGTGATTGGACTAACCACTGGGCTAGTCATGGCCATGGAGATGTTAAATACAGCTATTGAATCGGTCGTAGATCTAACTGTTAAACAGACATACCATGAACTGGCTAAAATTGCTAAAGATTGTGCCGCTGGTGCAGTGCTGATCTCAGCGATAACTGCTATTTTTGTAGCCGGTTCCCTGCTACTGCCACCCCTAATCAGTAGAATTGAGTCAGTTTTGGGCTAAATACCCAATTAGACTATACGATATGCGACTATACGATGAAAGTATATGACTGGATTGTCGTTGGTGGTGGCATTACTGGAGCAGCACTCGGGTACGAATTGTGTCGCCAAGGTTTGACTGTTCTGATTTTGGAGCAACATCCTACCCTAGAGGGAGCAACTCGCTATAGCTATGGTGGTCTTGCCTATTGGTCAGGAACATCAAGGTTAACTCGAGTGCTATGTCAGGAAGCTAGAGAAATTTATCAAACTTTATCTGAGGAATTAGCAACAGATACCCAGTTCCGGGAATTAGACTTATTGCTGACCATTGACCTCAAGGATGACTTTGAAGAATTGGCAGCCGATTATGCCCGTTGTGCTACTCCCCCAACTTGGGTGAGTGTGGCTGACGCTTGTGCCCTTGAACCATTACTCAATCGAAATGCGATCGCAGGAGCTTTTACTGTCCGTCACGGGCATATCCATCCAGGAAAGACTACCCAAGGTTACCTGAAAGCTTTCCGCCGTTGTGGGGGGGAAATCCAAATTGGTCGTGTGGTGGAACTGGTAAGGAGTTCAGATGCTATCAAGGCAGTCAAAACAGTAGCAGCCACCTACCACACCGCTAACACGGTTGTCTGTGCTGGTGGACTCAGTCGCACCTTACTGAAAGCTTCCGGAATTCCTGTCTACTTGTATTTCACTCATGAGGAGATGATTGAAACTCCCAGAGTTGACATCCACCTGCAGACAATTGTTACACCAGCAAATATAAAACGATTTCAACTGGAACAGCAAGCCTGTAGTAAGTCAGTTGAACACTTGTGGCACGAGCCTGGTCATGAGGTAATACGACCCATTATTGATGCAGGTGCAGTGCAGTTTTTAGATGGCAGTTTACGGATGGGTCAGCTCAGCCGTGTACTGACAGACCCCTACGCCACTATAGCGCCAGAGAAAGGGGAAGCGGAAATTCGTACTCAAGTGGGTAAAATTCTACCAGCTCTTGAGAAATTACCAGGAACCTGGCATCATTGTTTAGTAGCATTCAGCAACACTAATCTGCCAGTGGTTGGTTCCGTCAGTGGTGTGGAAGGAGTTTATATATTTTCTGGTTTTACTAACCCCCTGGTATGTGTGCCACCCCTAGCCAAGCGCTTTGCTAACTGGGTTCAAGGACAAGAGGATGAAATCATAGCCAAGCTGTCCCCCGCCAATTAACAAAGTATTATGTTAAGTTAAGCTAGGTTAAACCTTATTAAGAGTCTGTTGGTGATCGAGCCATAGTCTCAGTCAAAGTACCAGTACAATCTGCCAGTACAGTGCGCCAGTATATTATGCTAGTACAGTGGCTCCATCGTCGCTCAAGCACTTTCGTCAGGGCGACTCTGTCCAACTCCTGGCACAGAGGTAGGGTCACAGAAGTATTAGACTGACCACCAAGTTTGGTTAATGCTCACAGGCAGATACACATTTAATCTGCATAATAATTTAAGCAACGGATGTTTTGTTGACACCATAGTACTGTTCACTTGTCTTGGGTTAAGGCTCAACAGTCAACAATCAGCAAGTTAAATGTTCATTAAGATAAACAATGGCTGTCGGTGTCTGACTCAACGTGGAAGCGACGGTCTACCCCTTAGCTGGTGAGGGAAGCTAAGTAATTAGCTCGTGCTAACAAGCGAGTTATGAGCCTAAACTAGTTATGAACCTACAGGTGATGGCAATCCCCTCCCCTCAACCCAATCGGCTGTAATAGGGGTCTTCTGCCAAGAACTAATGATCCAAGAACTAATGACAATACTGGAATTACAGTTAAGGGATTATGACAAAAACTCGCTCTAAGTGGCAGCTTGTGGTGGTAGGGATTTTGCTACTGCTGACTCTTCAGTATGTGCTGTGGCGATCGCTGTTTACCCTCAATCTGGATACCCTGGTCAATGGAGTCTTTAGCTTGGGGTTATTACTAGCGGAAATACTGAGGCTAGCTGGTAGCACCATTCAGCTGTTTTTCTTGTCCCAGATAAAAGATAGAAGTCGGGAAGCTGATTGGGGTGAATTATCGGTTATTAGTGGTCGTTTTACCCCGTCTGTTGACATACTTATTCCTACGTATAATGAACATCCCTCTATCCTACGACGAACAATTATTGGTTGTCAAGCTTTAGAGTATACAAGAAAAACGATCTATCTTCTGGATGATACTAGACGTCCTGAGATCAAAAGACTTGCAGCTGAGCTAGGCTGCGAGTATATTACGCGACCAAATAATCTTAATGCCAAAGCAGGTAATTTAAACAATGCCTTTCCTCAAACCTCTGGGGATTTAATTGCTGTATTTGATGCTGATTTTATTCCTACTAGGAACTTCCTCAAGCGGACTGTGGGTTTCTTTAAGGATAAGGAAGTCGCTCTAGTTCAGACTCCCCAAAGCTACTATAATCCCGATCCGGTTGCCTATAATTTAGGTTTAGAAAACATTCTGACGGCAGAAGAAGAATTATTTTATCGACACATTCAACCAATTCGGGATAGCACAAATAGTATTGTGTGTTGTGGCACGTCTTTTGTGGTCAGGCGCAGCGCACTCTTAAGTATTGGTGGCTTTTTTACCGATTCCATCGCTGAAGATTACTATACTGGTGTTTGTTTATCGGCTCTTGGCTATAAGTTAATTTACCTTGATGAAAAATTAAGTGCTGGCTTGGCAGCAGAGAATATCGCAAGTCATGTATCTCAGCGGCTAAGATGGGCACAAGGTACCTTACAGGGACTTTTTATAGAGGCAAATCCATTAACAATTCCTGGACTTACTCATCTGCAAAGACTGGTTCATTTAGATGGGTTGCTTTATTGGTTTACTAGCTGGTCACGAATTTATTTTCTCATTGTTCCCATAGCGTATACATTTTTCGGGATTATTTGCTTTAAAGCAACAGCTACGGAAGTATTGTGTTTTTTAGTTCCTTTCTATTTGCTACAGTTTTCTGTATTCTCCTGGGTAAACTGCGGCTCTCGCTCCGCTTTCATGTCAGATATTTATTCAGTAGTGTCATGTTTCCCCATTGGATTAACGGTGTTGCAGACAATGCTGAATCCTTTTTCGAGAGGATTTAAAGTAACCCCGAAAGGAATATCTCGGGAGAGTTTTAATTACAACTGGCAGTTAGCATCGCCGCTGATTATTGTATTCGTTGCTACAGCAATTAGCTTTGGGTTTAATCTGAGCGAATTATTGATACCAGTCAGCAGTTTGCCATCCCTAGAAACAGCCCAACTTACCCAAGGCATCAGCTTAGCTTGGATTTGGAGTGGCTACAATCTCCTGGTGCTGAGTATCGCCTTACTAATCCTTTTGGATTCTCCTAATCCGGATACTAACGAATGGTTTGACTTACGTAAAGTGGTGCGAATAAATATAGGAGGTCAAACCTATTGGGGCATGACTAAGTTGATTTCCCAAGTAGGTGCTCAAATCAAGCTGACCGAGAAGCTATCTATCTCCCTTAAAGACAATATCAAAGTAAGTCTGAAAATAATGGGGGAGAACTTGCGACTACAAGGAAAGATTACTCACACAGACCTCACGAGTGAAACTCCCACTCTCCAAATAGGATTTAATCAGCAGATGAGTTTACCCCAGACAAGGTGTTTAATTGAAATGCTGTTTTGTGGTGTGGGTCAGTGGAAACCTTGTGATACCCCTGGAGAATTGAGCTTGCTGTGGCTTTTATTAAAAAGTTTGCTCCAGCCCAGATTTGTGTTTAACCGTAATCCAAACCTCAGCACCATTAGCTCCGCTGAGGTACCAAGCTCTACCCTTACCAAACTCAATGGTGGAATTGCTGTGGTAGCACCAGCGCCAAAGGCGATGGAAACTGTTGCTGATTTCCAAGAGGACAATAGCTTCCAACCCCTGCTCAAACCTATTTCACTAGTAGCTCAGCCTAGGGTAAAACCTCCTAGTGTTCCTCAAAAAGTCGGTGAAGAAGTGGCGATCAAGGTGGCAATACCAATGAATCCAGAACTAAACTCCCAGGTGGAGGCGAGCGCTCATTGGGAAGCCGAAGGTGAAACCGTTGTGATCAAAGTGGCGATACCCAATGAACTAATCCAGAACTAAATTGCCAGCAAAATGCGATTGACCTTGGCCTTTAGGCCACGCTACGCGAATGGTCACGCGGGGCGCGTTCGCTAATTAAACAACGACTCAAGAGCGGCTATGCTAGCAAAAAAGTGGATTGAGCCAAAGGCGATCTAAAGGGATGACCATTTTTGAATTCAAAATGAATAGCCTTCTAATTTGGAATTGTTTCCACAGGTGCGCTTGACCTTGGCGAATTAAATTCGCCAAGGTCAAGCGCACCTAAGGATACAAGCGCCTGAATTCATTTATATGGTATTTTTTAATTTTGAATGGTCGCGTTCGCGCAGCGTCGGCGAAAGCCGATAGCGATGTTTCAAGCCCCCGAATTAATTCGTGGGGTATTTTTTAATTTTGAATTGATAATTTTGAATTGGAGCGAAGGGCTTGACTCCTACCCATTTATTGATTTTTGCTGGTTCCGGTTTATTAGCAGGTATTCTTGCCGGATTTCTCGGCATTGGCGGCGGTGTAGTGCTCGTCCCCTTGTTAGTGGCATTAGGATATCAACCAGTTCAAGCGGCGGCTACCAGTAGTCTGTCGATTGTGATTACGGCTAGCTCTGGTACAGTGCAAAACTGGCGGATGGGCTACTTTGATCTAAAAAGTGTAATTGGCATCGGATTTCCGGCTCTAATCACAGCACAAATTGGTGCCTATCTAGCGGACCTGTTCCCTCCTTACTTGTTACTGGTAGCCTTTGGGATACTGCTATTGGTTACGATATATTTGATCCAACTACGCAAACAGCTTAAGTCTAGAGCGCAACAGGAATCTCAAAGAGCACCAAACAACACACCTTCTTCAAACTCTTCCACCAAAGCTACTGTAGCAAGGATAGCGACAGGTGCTTTGGCTGGCTTATTAGCTGGTCTATTTGGTATTGGTGGGGGAACAATTATGGTTCCACTCCAAATGTTGCTCCTAGGAGAACCGATTAAAACTGCGATTCAGACAAGTCTAGGGGTAATCGTGATTACAGCAGTTTCAGCCTCTGTAGGACATGCCTTACAGGGAAATGTCTTATGGATTGAGGGACTGCTGCTGGGCATAGGAGGCTTTTTGGGAGCGCAAATTAGTACTCGCTTTTTGCCAAAGTTACCAGACCAAGTGGTGAGCAATGGATTTCGCACGCTGTTGTTTTCCCTATCAATTTATATTTTTTGGCAGGCATGGCAGAGTTACGGTGCTTGAAAGTCTGTATCTATTAGACCTCTTGCAAAAGTAGCGATCGCTAAATTTTTTCTTTGTCCTTCGGACAGGCTTCGCCAACAAACAAAGTTCGTAGTTGTATATAGCAGCAATTAAATTAAAGCGCAAACCAAATCTTTTTCTT
>NZ_JAAHFZ010000119.1:0-6759 GCF_010672795.1 Moorena sp. SIO1G6 | reverse complement strand
TTGGTATAATTATGGTATCATTCTAACTTGATAGGTCGTCTTGACAATTTCTGACCTATCTTTTTTTACCATAATTCGCTCAATTTAATATATATCAAGGTTTACGGGGCGCTTGTCGCCCCCCCAGCTGGGTTGTCAAAAAGCCCACCTACTTCATGCTTGATACTTTATCCTTGATACTTCATGCTTGATACTTCATCTTTTATTCTTTTATATAATGCCCAGAAGATACTTTGTGCTCTCTTACCAAAGTAAGACTAACCCATTGCCCTTTATCGTTAAAAGAGCGAATCAGCCGCTGACGTTGGTTAGTTTGCCACAACCAACCTACTTCTAGGAAGAAAGAATGACCTGGCTTAACCGTTATTGGACAAGTAGATGATGCCCCATCGGGCAATAATAAAACTTGAGTAGAAACAGCACCCTTCTCTTGGTGCGCGTTCCCTAGGTCGGGAAACCCGACCGGGGTCGCACCGCCGTCAAAATACAGAATTGACCCATCAATCTTAGCGCTAGAGGTGATGGTACGTAATGATTCTCCTGTGCCAAATGTGAGTTGTTGTACTAAGCGGTTACTTTCATGATGCTGAAGTTTAAGGTGAGTAGGATAGATGTTAGGCGATCGCAAATCAGAATAAAGGGTTACTGCCTCTCCACGCCACTCTCCGAGCAACTGTTCCAAGGTTAATGGTGGACGTTCTGGTGTATCCGTACCCGCCAGTTTTTCTCGAATTAAGGTCAACTGCTTCAGCTGACTCTGCCTGTTATACAGTTGGACCATCCGCAGACGACGGTTACCCTCAATCAAGCCAAATTCTGCCCCAAATTCGGAATAAGGACCCCACTGTAGTGCGCCTTGGGAAAATGCACCAGTGTCAAAGAACATAAGATAGCGATCTACATGGGTGTATTCCAGAACTCGGTTGAATATAGCTTGTTCAGGTGGCAGATAGCGAAGAGTCAAACGAATTTTGTGGTTATCGTCGAGTCCTTCTATAGTGAGCACAGAGGGAATATCTTTTAACTGTTGCCCTTTTGGTGAGAATGTGGTAAAGGAACCATGCCAACTCCCTTGATTTTGCAAAAAACATTCCCATTGCGATCGCATAAGTAGTCCTTAGTGATTAGCTCTTAGTCATTAGTATCATTAGTTGTTAGTCGTGGGTCATGAGTCTGTCTACCAACCTCCATTCCATCATTGCTCTGTTGGTCTAACCACTTGCCATGACACTAACCACTGACAAAATACCAGAATTAGACCAAATTTTGGTAACCTCATTTTCCGATAGCGATGCTTTCGAGACTAACAGCTAAGCAGCTACCGAGCAAACCCACTGAACCCCCGAGAATCAACAGCAGTAAGGGTAACACCACAATTTTAAGTGGGTCAGGTGGCACCACTGTAGCGATAAATTCGATAAAATCAGGTCCAGTCGCGAGCAGATTAGTCAGAAATTGCCGCAGACCGATCAACAAAACCCAGGCTAGGGCTGCCCCAGCTACACCAAAAGTAATTCCTTGCAACATGAATGGCAGATAAATCCAGGATCTGGTTGCCCCAACTAGCTGCATAATCTCAATTTCCTGGCGTCTTGCGATCACAATCAGGCGCATTGTGGTGGTAACAACTGCCACTGCCGTCAGACTGAGAATGGTAGTAATGATCAGACTCACCCAGCCTAAACCATGATGAAGCTGTCGCATTTGTTTGAGAGTCTGATCCATATACTGCACCTGATCTATTCCTGGCAACTGTGACAACTGCTGGGCAAGAATTAGCACATCCTTTGGTTTGCTTACCTTTACCTTCAGTTCATCCACTAGGGGATTCCCTTCCAACTGTTCCGTAGCAGCAGCAATGTCCGAAATTCCCAGTTCCTCAACCAAGGATGCCCAAGCTTTTTCTTTGGAAATAGTTTGAACCGCCATCACCTTGGGCAATTTCTCAACTGCTGGTAAGACCATTTCTGCCTCAGCCCCTGGTTCGAGATAAACAGCCACTTCTAGTTGACTCCCCAACTGATTGAGTAGCCCACCTAACTGCCAGGAGGCTTGCCAGCTTATACCAAACAGAAACAATAGGACAGTGACTGTGCTAACTGCCGCCCAGTTGCTCCAGCCGCCACGTTGTAGACCTAAGAAAGTTTCCCGCAGCAGGTAGTCCAGTTGAGTGAGAAATTTAAACATCCGTCCCTGACTTGGTGTTACTGTTGGGTTCTAACCGATAGAGCTGCTAGTTTCCAGGAAAATCAAAAGCTGTAAAAGAATTTTGGGATAGCAATAAATCACAAGAAACGTACGATTCTGAAATAATTCCCACCTATGGGCGACCAGGGATAATCAATGAAATCATTGGGGCGCAGTCCCCATCCCCTCTCTTGGTGCGCGTTCCCTTGAGGAGGTTCAGGCAGCGCCTTGTCGCACCGCAGCGCGAAGGCTCTTGGGGCGTGGGGCATGATAAACTAAGAAAGCGAGGCAAGACTATAATAATAGACCAACTTAGGCACTCTGTCTTAGGCACTCTGTTGAAGAATGTGTATGTTGAGTGTTCTAATCCTTTAGCAGCTAAGCGTCTAACCCTAAGCATACCCTGACTCACAAGTCGATAACCCCATGACTGCTGAACTTATCGTTGAAAAGAAAAAATTAGAGAATCCACCATTAACAATTCATTATCTAGGCGATCGCGTCCTGCGTCAGCCTGCTAAGCGGGTTGCTAAAGTAGACCAGAACATCCGGAAATTAGCTGAGCAAATGCTGCAAACCATGTACAGTGCAGATGGTATCGGTTTGGCAGCCCCTCAGGTCGGGATTAATAAGCAAATGATTGTGGTTGACTGTGAACCTAATAACCAAGATAACCAACCACTGGTGTTAATTAACCCAGAAATCAAGAGTTTTGGTAGCACCCCGTGTGATGGCCAGGAAGGTTGTTTGAGCATTCCCGGTGTATATTTAGATGTCACCCGTCCAGACGAAATTGAAGTAGCTTACAAGGATCAAAACGGACGCCCTAGAACCTTAAAGGCGAATGGATTACTATCTCGCGTCATTCAGCATGAGATAGACCACCTTAAAGGAGTGATGTTTGTTGATCGGGTGCAAAATGGTCTAGCCTTGACTGAAGAATTGAATAAGCACGGGTTCTCACCCCAAGCGGTGAAACCAATTAAATAACTATACCAATCTGAGTTTATTTGTGAAACCTCTGGTGAGGTGGTGATGGGGTGATGGGAAAGACTATAACGACCTGTTCTTGTTAACTTTTCAATTACGATGGCTATAGTCACAGTAATCTTTCTACTCCCTTAACCTTCTACAACTTACTGAACTGTGACTGCTCTTATAAATTTGATCTGAAGTGCGGTTAATCACTTATAATAGGGTTTATCTAATGGGTATAAATTAAAAATTGGGAATTGTTAATATTGAATTTTAAATTAACTAACACCCAAGCATCATAAATAGTAAAACGGGCTAGATATGACCTATTACTTAGCGGTTAGGTTTAATTGATTGCCCCACAGCTAATTTCAATCTTATGATTTCTGATAATAATATTTCACAAAAAAGCTTATGATGACCCCAAAAAGTGCTCTGTTTTTGATGATTGCCTGTGTTGCTGGGATTGCGGCTGTGGGTTCAATTTTTGAACTTTCCTATGGTGACCCCGAGTTAGGGAATTTGGTGACTGGAATTATCCTCGCTGCTAGTATTCCTATCGGTGGTCTCTCTTTCTACCTAGCGGTGCTTGATGCCAGAGCGAATATAAAGGGCTAAGGACATTATTAAAATATAGTAGTGCAATTCGTTTGGTGGTGCAATTCCTTTGCTAGAAACCATTGAAAACGGTGGATGATTAGGATCCAAGGATATACAAAAACGTTGGACAACTGATTACTATGCTGGTGATGTTAATGCAGCCAAAGTAATCCAAAGCCTCTGCTAAGGGGACTGTTGGGCATTTGGGAAGTATGCGAGCGATGCAGCGCGGTCTTGGGGAAAACCCCCACTCGCGCTCTCCATCAAGACAGGAGGGTCGATGTTTCTTCTATCTGTGTTGATCGAGAGATCTGCAAACCAAAGAAACGTTCTTGAAACTAGAATCCCCTGCCGGATTAGCATGGGGAGTATGAATAACCAATAACGACCAAAGTAGCAATGACTGGTCAAGTTTACAGTGGATTTCTGCGCCAGCTTTCCACTAGCGATAACAAAGAGATACTCGCCCTACTACCCCTTTCTGAATTAGAGGATAACGTCATTGGACGTGACCCTAACTGTAAAATTTCCTTAGATCCCTATCGCTACGTCAGCGTATCGCGCCGTCATGCGGTAATTAGCCCTCTGACCCCTCTAAAAAATGGCTGTCCCCGCTGGGAAATTTGTGACCTTGATAGTGTGAATGGTACCTATGTGAATGGCGAATATTTGCAGGGTTGTCAGCAATTGCACTCCGGGGATCGGATTGAGTTGGGTCACGATGGTCCAAAATTCATCTTTGAGTGCGAGGTAACGACATCCCTTAATTTACCATCTATCCCATCCCAAACTATTGCCATAGAAAAACCCCTAAAACCGATTAGCAAGATACCAAAGCCTCAGACCGATTATGTCACCTTTACCCAACTGTTTCCCATCTTTTCAACAGGACGGGATTTAAATCAAAAAGCTTTTTTGGCTCCTGGTATCGTGACTGTACTCTTTGTGGTATCAATGTTTGCTGCAGTTGGTCAACCAGTAGTTTTTAATCTTTTGCTAGCTGCCTACTTGGCAGGATTAGCCTATTACTTTGTTTACCAACTTTGTGGCAAACCTAAACCTTGGTGGGTTCTGCTGGGTAGTACTCTATCCACCAGTTTAATTTTGGTCAGCCCGCTGCTGCCCCTATTTATCAAAATTTTTCGGGGAATTTTACCTGGCGAAATACCACAACTAGGTGAAGTTGTCAACTTGACTACTTTATTCATCCGGATGTTTTTTGGTGCTGGGTTAATGGAAGAGTTGCTCAAGGCTATACCTATGCTGGGACTATATGCTTTGGGACATTTCCTGCGTACCCCTTGGCGAGAAAGAATTGGTGTCTGGGAACCCCTCGATGGAATTTTATTGGGGACAGCATCGGGGGTGGGATTTACCTTGGTAGAAACCTTAGGGCAATATGTGCCGAATATTATAGAGGGTGTGATACTGCCAACTACTGAATTGGAGGGTGACCTGTTAGGATTGCAGTTGCTGATTCCTCGGGTTCTTGGCTCAGTGGCAGGACACATGGCTTATAGTGGATACTTCGGGTATTTTGTTGGGTTAAGCGTCCTCAAACCCCGTAAGCGTTGGCAGATCATAGGCATTGGCTATCTGAATGCTTCTGCTCTGCATGCCTTGTGGAATGCGATGGGATATGTTAATAGTATACTCTTGGCAATAGTTGGGGTTGTGTCCTACGTCTTTTTAACAGCGGCAATTCTCAAAGCAAGGGCACTATCACCAACGCGATCGCAAAACTTCGCTACCCAATTTTTTAAAAATTAGGGATACTTATGAAAGTTTAAGGTTTAAAGTTTAAGGTTTAAAGTTGAAACTTTAAAGGGGTTTAGAAGTTTAGCCTATCACATTAACTAAAAACTTTAACCACAACTAGGATTTACACTTCATAATTCATAATTGCTAATTTACACTTCATAATTCATAATTACTAATTCATAATTAGCAGCTGTTTTAAAAACAATGAATTCTATGAACATCAAACTCACCATTTTAACCACTGCGGCTTTACTAACCACGACCAGCCTCAGCACCATTGCTAAAGCTGAAAATCTAGCTCATACTCAACAGTTACTGTCAACCAAACAGTGTCAAGGGTGTGATTTAACTAGGGTAGGTTTGATTATGGCTGACTTAGTGGGTGCTAATCTCGCTGGGGCTGACTTGAGTCGTGCTAATCTCAGCCGTGCTAATTTGACAGGAGCTGACCTGAGTGGTGCCAATCTCAGTGGTGCTTCTCTCAATGGTGCTAATCTTGCTGGTGCTAATCTTGCTGGTGCTAACTTATTCAGTACTGACCTGAGGGAAGCGTTTTTAGTTAATGCCCAATTGTATGGTGTGAGCTTGAGTAATGCTTATATACAAGGAACCATCGGTATTCCAGATTATGCAGGTACCGCAGAAGATTTCTATGCGTGGGGAGTAGTAGAAGCCAAAAGAGGTAACTACAAAACTGCCATTGAGTATTACGACAAAACCTTGAGCATGAAGCCTGACTTTGCTCCAGCTTTTTTGGCTCGTGGTATGGCTCGTTTCAGACTGGGAGAGGAAGTAGCAGCGACCCAAGATGGTACTATCGCTAGTGAACTCTTTAAAGAACAAGGAAATATTCCTGGATACCAAGCGTCACAAAGTTTGGTTAAAGGGATAGAAATTGCCCAAAATTCTGCAACCTCTAAAGGAGGTTCTAATTTAGGCAACGCCCTGGCATCGGTTGGTAGCATACTCTTGAGATTTCTTTCTCCCTTTTAAGTGGCTATTTTAAGTGGCTAAATTTTAGGTGTGGCCTGATGGGGAAGTACAATTATCCCTAAAACCAAAACCTCCTCAGGTCAAGGTTACCTAAGGAGGTTTTAGTCTAAATTAATTATCCTGGCACTGAGCTATTTTAGCAGGCAGCTACCCACCAACTATCTTCGCCGCAGCTACGTTTCACCTCCGAGTTCGGGATGGGGTCGGTGTGGTTCCGTAGCGCTATAAGCACCAGGAAGTGGT
>NZ_JAAHFZ010000118.1:0-6870 GCF_010672795.1 Moorena sp. SIO1G6 | reverse complement strand
CGAAGACCGCATACCAGCTCGACTCTCTTTCTTGACTGCAGTTCCGTCGTGTGCTCTTCCGATCTAATTTTCTTACCCCTACTCCCCACTCCCTACTCCCGACTCCCGACTCCCGCCTCCCGACTCCCGACTCCCGACTCCCGACTCCCGACTCCCGACTCCCGACTCCCGACTCCCGACTCCCGACTCCCTAAAACCCATAAATCAAATTCCTCCAACAAATCGACCAGGACTTAAAACATTTTCTGGGTCAAATTTTTGTTTAATACCACGCATTACGTCTAACCCATTGCCTTGATATCCCCAAATATCTAACTCTTGCTTCAAGGTTATAGGAGCTTCTAATACTGTTAAAAATCCTTGTTCAGATTCACAATAACTGCGCATAGTTTTAATCATTTCCGAACTAACTGCTTCGGAATCAAACCACACTTTACCCAATCCACTTCTAACATGAATTACTCCCAATCCTCCCAAGCTTTCTAGGGTGTTGAATGTTTTAGCAGCAGCAGTTGGTAATACTCCTATTTTGCAGACAATTGTTGAGGATTGTCGCGATTTCCCGATTGAGTTTGCCAATGATTCCCATAGACTCGTGTCATCCCCGTTACTATAAAAACTATTCCGTAACCCTAACTGTTCCGCAACTGACTGTATTCGAGCACATTGCTCTTTAACACTGTCTGCTACACTTTGGAACCTTACCATTAATCCCATATCCTGACCAATCCCTAATTCTGTGACTAACTTAGGGGATAATAAATCTAGTGCTGTGGGAGTCAAGGCTGAGGCTAATACTGTTTTTATAGCTGAGGCAATTCCATCCATTTCACCTGTCAACACAATAGTTTCTGCTGCTTCTGGTAATGGATATAGCCGAAAGGTTGCCTGAG
Source organism: Moorena sp. SIO1G6 (assembly GCF_010672795.1). Lineage (NCBI taxonomy): Bacteria > Bacillati > Cyanobacteriota > Cyanophyceae > Coleofasciculales > Coleofasciculaceae > Moorena > Moorena sp. SIO1G6. The sequence continues at coordinate 5,977 of NZ_JAAHFZ010000118.1, read as the reverse complement.
TGATAATTCCGAGGGTGCCATAGGAGCCAGTAAATAGCTTCATCAAATCATATCCAGCGACATTCTTTACCACTCGACCCCCGGCTTTAGCGATTTGTCCATCACTGCGGACAAAGGAAATCCCGAGCAACATATCCCGAACCCCTCCATAGCGTTGACTTAGGGAGCCGCTGTCTGCGGTAGCAATAATACCTCCAATGGTCGCTTCTTGGGGATTAGCTGGATCTAATGCTATAAATTGACCCGTTTTTGCTAAAATAGCTTGTAAGTCAGCTAATTTAACTCCAGCTTCTACGGTAACTGTCAAGTCTCCTACGGCGTGGCCAATGATTTGGTTGAGGTGCTTGGTACTTACTACCACATCAATGTCTTTACCAATACCTCCCCAGCCTAATTTACTGCCGTTACCACAGGGGAGGAGATGATAATGTTGGGAATGAGCGATAGCGATGACTTGGGCTAGTTGCTCGGGTGTGCTAGGGTAAACGATAGCTTTGGGAAGGGTGTCGGGAGCAATGGCTGGTTTGATTCGCTCTTGCCAGCTTGGGTCTAGGTTTTCCCAGGTGTAGATATTGGAATTTCCGACAATTGGTTCGAGGGTTGAAGGGATCACATTCATAGAAGTTGAGGGGGTTTGTTGATCAGATTGTGGGATAATCCATATAGTAATCGTAAGGGATTGGTGAACAAAAACAGATCCTGATCGTCTTTCCTATCAGCCCATAACTGTGTGTTAGAGCTACAAACAGTACAGCGAACCTTTATTGAGAGAAAGCGGAAATGTCTGTCAATTATGCTGATTCCTATTGGCAATATCTCGAAAGTGCTGGTCTGAATCTGGATTCAGAGGCTTTATCCAGTGTAGAGACCAGTATTGAAGGTACTTCTTGGGATAATCCGACTTCTGCTATAGAGTTGAACAACTGTGCTGTAATAGCATTAATTGAAGCTGAGCAATGTGAAGATTCATCCCTACGTGCCATGTATCTGGAGATGGCTTTTGAGGCTTTGAGTCAGGGAATTGAGTTGTCTGGTCATCCCCTGTGTGCTGCTCATTTAGCTCTAGTTTTCGCCATGACTGGAGAAATGGAGCAGGGGATACAAACAGCATTTCCGACGTTAATTAATACCCTACATCCTGCTGATATTAATGAGCAATCCATTCCTCTAGGACTAGTTTATCTACCTCCTGGAAATGACTTTACAGATAATCGGTATGAGCAATTGGCTCACATTCTAGATGCTGAGGATGGCTACGCTCAATCAATTTTTTTGTTAAGTGAGGTTTTATGTCGCTCACAATTGGTGTTTTATAATGCTACGGGATTAAGATTTCTCCATCTTGCTGTTCAACTATTCTCCGATTCCCCCTCTATTCATTTAAAGTTGGGAATTGCCAACCTGATCAATAGTCAATGGGAAGGATTATTTAATTTACACCAGGCTAAAAATTTGGCTCCCTATTCGGCTAGGATTATACAATCCCTATACCTCGCTTATCGAGATTTAGGACAGATAGACTTAGCTAAGTATTGGCGAGATATGGGGCTAGCTAGGGCTGGCGAGATTAGGGACGAATATTCGGATTTAATCGGGTTTGAATGGACTGAATTGGAGCTTGAAAGTCCATTTACTTATGTAACCTTTGAAGAGCAGTTACTATTAGCGGTTGAGCCAAGTCTCCGGAGTTTGGTGACAAGTGTGTTAATTGCTCAAGGAGACTGGTTTGAAAAAGAAATGGAGTTTTGGCGCAACTGGCTCCAACCTGGGATGACTGTAATTGATGTTGGTGCTAATGTGGGAGTCTACACTTTTAGTGCTGCTTTACGAGTAGGACCAGAAGGCTGTGTGCTAGCGGTTGAACCGTTTTCTGGTTGTGTTCGTTGTTTAGAAGAAACCTGTACTATTAATCAGTTAGAGTGGGTGAAAGTTTGTGCAGGAGCAGCTAGCGATCGCAATGGTACTGCTCAACTGGCTCTTCATGGTGCTAGCGAACTTAATGAAATTGTTTCTAGTGATGAAGAAGCAACGGTCAAACCAGGTAATTTTGAGGAGGTTTCCTGCTTTACTCTGGATAGTTTGATTGAGCAAGAAGCTATTAGCAAGGTTGATTTGTTAAAAATTGATGCAGAAGGTCATGAACTGCAAGTTTTAACAGGCAGCAACAGAATTTTAACGGAATTTACCCCAACGATACTATACGAAAATATTGCAGGGAGTCGGGGTAGTAACCTAGCTGTTGCTGATTTTCTCAGAGACAGAGGCTATCAACTATATCAATATCAGCCTTACCTAGGGCATCTAATTCCGATAAATTCTAGGGAGGATTTACAAGGAAGACTGAATATTATTGCGTTGCGTGACATACTCCCACACTGACCTTTACAGGTTCAGTGTGGGCTTCTTACCAACACCAGCTAGTGCTATCGGCGTTCGCCTTTGGCGTGGCCTACGGCCAAGCCGACGCTACGCGAACGGTTGCTCGGTAAGCTTATTAGAGTCGATGTCCGGTATTATCCGGAGCACCTCTCCTGTCATACCGTGCGTGAGACTTTCATCTCACACGGCTCCTAGATTCTCTCAACCTCTCGGCTTGCCTTTTGGCTTGCTCCAGTGAATTTGTTGGTGGCAGCTTTGATGAATTGCTGCTAGGTTCTTTAGCTTCCAATTGTCGTGGTTTCCATCTACATGATGAAGGTGTACAGATTCGTCGCAATTGAACATTAACCCGCAATGTTCACAAGAATGGTTTTGTCGTTTCAAAGCCTTGGACGTATGATTGTCGTAGAGCGTACTTTTCCGTTTGCTCCAATAGACTAAGTCTCCATCGTAAGGGGACTTAGTCCCTGTGACCATAGTGTGTCCAAAACGTTTAGTCCTTACTGTAGGGAATGCCTTTTTGCATAATTCCACTGCTTCATAGCGGTTCATTTTCTTTTCCTTGAGGAATTTTCTTTTTGCCGCTTTGTTAGGGAACCATAGACTATCCCGAGAATCGCTCATGTCACACCATTTATGGTAGTTTCGCCATCCTCTTACAATGGGAGCTAGTTTTTTGGCTTTGACCTTTGCACCATAATTCGAGCTATTGACTACGGCTTTAATCTTCTCGCGTATTTTCCTATGATTATCCGCTGAGGGTTTACAATGGAATGTTCCGCTTGGCTTGACTCGCATCTGCCAGCCAAGGAAGTCAAAACCGTCTGTCGTTTTGGTTATCTTGGTCTTTTCTTGACTGATTTCGAGACCTCGTTCTTCCAGAAATTTTTCCACTTTTTGAAGAATTTTTCCGGCGTCATCTTTTGGTTTTAAAAATATCACCATGTCGTCTGCATAGCGGACGGATGGATGGATATCTTCTATTCCATCAAGTGCGATATTGGCTAAAAGGGGGCTAACCACTCCTCCCTGGGGAGTTCCTTGTTCAGGGAATTCCGGGCTGATGCCAGCTTTTAAACACCTGAAGACCCCTTTCTTCACATGTGCTGGTGCTATCAACCTATCCATGATGGATTTATGAGAAATGCGGTCAAAACACTTTTTAATATCTAGCTCAATTACCCTTTTAGTGATGCCTTTTTTTCCTTTATTCAGGTTGGTGAATATGTACATTTGGGCATCATGTGCGCCTCGCCCAGTCCTAAACCCGTAACTCCGGGCGTGAAAGATAGCTTCGTGCGCAGGTTCGAGGGTGTATTTTACTAGACATTGCCATGCTCTATCAGCGATAGTTGGTATTTTAAGCATCCGGGTTTTCCCATTCTTTTTAGGGATTGGTACTTCCCTTAGTCCGCTATGAAACCAGGTGTGGCCATAGTGGTTCAGATTGTCTACCAATTCAATTCGCTCTCGGTAATTGAGGTTTTCCTTTCCATCAATTCCGGCAGTGCGTTTACCCTGATTTAATTGAGTCACTTGACGAACGGCCAAAAGTTGAGCTGAACGGGATTTCATAATCAGTTTTTGTAAAGACCGAGCTTTCCTCAAGTCGCCAGCCTGAACTGCTTTATATATTCTTCTTTGTAGGCGGAATAAGTTTTGGCGGAGTTTCTTCCACTTCTGACTTTTCCAAAGTTCGCTATGTGAATTCATGGGTCTAACCATACTCTACTTTGGTTGAACATATTCTGAGAACCCGTGCCCAGTTTTGAACACATCTTACCCGACAGTAGGGATTAGACTTGGCATAGTTTACCGGGGTTTCGACCGTTCCCCAGACCTATTATTGCTGTCGTTTTTACTCGTTCCATCCTGAAGATTGTTTTGGCGATTTAGGTCAGTTCAATTTGCCTATTCTCCTCTCAGAGATTACGGATATCGTAGTAATGACTCCGTGAGAGTAGAGAATTTATTCCACATATTTTATTCAGGTTGTGGTTGCCGTCTTAGACACTTTTTTAGAACTACTTAGACCTTGTCGCCTCCCCGTTAGCGCCAGTGTTGTTACCTGCTTTTGGTCAACTGATTGCGCCCTGTTACCAGCGTCACTCTGTGAGTTGCCGCTCACTCGGTGTGGTCAGATAGGGAGTCACTTGTCTCTTCAAGGGTGGGACTTTCACCCACATCCTGAGGATAGTTAGGATTTTTGAGGTTAGACCTCACGAATCCCCCTAATCATACCCCTTTCTATTACGAAAGGCTCCTATTAGGAACGAGCCGCACTACTACAGACGGGATGCCCCACCGCCAACTTAAGGATATTTTTAGCCGCATTTACATCTCTGTCCGCTGTGTATCCACAATGAGGGCAAGAATGAATGCGGTCTTTTAGTTTTTTAGGAACTTTTTGACCACAATTAGAGCAGTTTTGACTAGTGTTCCGAGGATTCACTGCTTTTGTTATTAACCCAGCATTTATGGCCGTAGGCCACGCTACGCGAACGGCTTTGGTTGATAGTATTGACAGGAATTGCCCCCACCCAGCATCTAAAACTGATTTAGCCATTCTAGTCTTGGCTAGCCCTTTGATATTAAGCTTTTCGTGAGCGACTAGATCGTGGTTACTTAGTAAATTTTTGGCAGTCTTGAAATGAAAATCTTTTCTGGTGTCAGCAACTTTTTTGTGAGCTTGACCTAACCTCTTTACTGCCTTTTTTCTATTTTTACTTCCTTTCTTGGAACGGCTAACGGCTTTTTGTATTTTCTTGAGTCGCTTCTGGGCTTTCCGATAATATTGAGGTATTTCTACCTCTGAACCATCGGACTTAACCAAGAAGGACTTCAGCCCCATGTCAATCCCGATCGGATTTGTGACCTCTTCAATCGCAATTACATCAGGGACAGTGTCGTCTTGAATAGACAATGTCACGTAATAGCCATCAGCTTTTCGGGTTACTGTAGCCGTTTTAATTTTAAAGCCGGAAGGAATTGGCCGATGATAGACCATCTTGACCCAGCCAAACTTAGGGAGGTTTAACCTATTGCCATCTATAGGACTCTTGGAAAAAGCCGAAAAGGTTAGAGATCTAAAACGCTCCTTGGTCTTGAATCTAGGTCTTCCGCTTCGCCTCCCATTGGAATCACCTTTCAAAAATCGCTTAAAAGCCAGATCGACTCGCTTAACACAATCCTGTAAAACATTGGCATGTATTGCCTTGTACCAGGGTCTATCTTTTTTTAGTTGAGGTAAGGTTCGTTTTTGCGAGTAATAGTCAGGATTGTCTCTTGGTTCTGGCAAATGACAAACAATAGGACAGGAGTTTATAGCGCATCTATTTTGCTCATACCAAGCAAATCTATCAGCCAAAAGATAGTTGTATTGATGTCGCAGCATGTCAAGCCATCTTTCTATCTCCGTCGTCTGTGACTTGGTTAGTCTAAGCTTAAATTGATACGCTAGCCTCATTTGCCGTTAGAGTCGATGCCCGGTATTATCCGGGGCACCTCTCCTTCGGAACCGTGCATGAGACTTTCATCTCACACGGCTCCTAGATATCCTCTCCTTTCGGAGTGCTCCAGTGTATCTGTTGGTGGCAGC
>NZ_JAAHFZ010000117.1:0-7364 GCF_010672795.1 Moorena sp. SIO1G6 | reverse complement strand
CATTTTTGGGATGTGAGTGGTTTCTTTCCTGAGAATGCTGGCTCCCCCAACCAGATGTCAATGCCCAAAGCGCCCATCCCTGGTAAGGGGTTCGTGAAATCGCGCTCAACTTTTGTCAGTCAACCAGGTAGCTATACACTTGTGAGTAGATTTTTTTTCTGGGTCATAACTGGGATTTTTCTTGACTACCCCATTTACCCAGATTTTTCTGTTTTGTCCAACCCCTTCCCTACTTGCTTTTCAAGCACTTGTGTCCGTCAGCAAGGATTTTCAGACTTGTTATATCCCTAATCTTATGTGAAGATAGCTTTGTAATTTACTGGGTTAGTGGGATGAAAAAAACGCTGATTGTTGCTAACTGGAAAATGCAAAAAAATCAGGCTGAGTCCGTGGAATTTTTACATACACTCATACCTGAGCTGGAGAAAACGCCTCCAGAAAGGGAAATCGTTCTGTGTGCCCCGTTTACTGCTTTGGGCAGTCTGTTTAACCATCTAAATGGCAGTCAAATCCGACTCGGCGCTCAAAATGTTCACTGGGCAGATGGAGGGGCATATACTGGAGAGATTTCAGCTTCAATGCTAGCAGACATTGGCGTACACTATGTTATTATTGGTCACTGCGAACGCCGTCAATGTTTATGTGAAACGGAAGAAATAATTAATCTGCGCCTGAAAGCAGCTCAACACTATGCCTTAATCCCAATTCTCTGTGTCGGCGAAACTCAGCAACAACGGGATGCAGGCGAAACGGAAAAGGTTTTAATCAATCAGTTGAAATCGTCCTTAGTCGATGTCGATCTTAATCATTTACTGATTGCTTATGAAGCAGTTTGGGCAATTGGTACGGGACTGACTTGTCAACCCTCGGAAGCCAATCGCGTGATTCGTTTCATTCGTGAGCAATTGGATCATAAAGATATATCGATTCTTTACGGCGGTTCCGTCAAACCCAATAATATCGATGAAATCATGACCCAACCCGAAATCGATGGGGTAATGGTCGGCCGAGCCAGTTTAGACCCAGTCAATTTAGCCCAAATTGCGAATTATAGTTATAGTTATTCGCTGTGTTAATCACAATGCCAAGTGCAAAGAATCTCGGCTCTCCTAGACTAAGTCTGATAAATTACCTTGAAATAACTCTCAAAATCTTTGCTCATCAAGGCTTTTGAGAATCCAAGGAAGCAATTCTAAAGGAAGCGGCTTTTGATCGACGTCAGTTCGACGAACTTAAGAGCGATCACGCAACGTGACGATAGCCATAGCGCGACAAACAACAACTGACTCAGTATTTGACTAAGTATTTATACTGATGATATTTGGACGAAAATTTGTGGAGTGAAGAGAAAGCTGAGACTTATGCTATCAGTAGCAGTTGTTAGAGTCTCAGCTATGGGCGTAGATGGAAGGTTCGTGCAATTTAGGGCAATCTGTAGCTGAAATGACTGCTATGTATAGTTTCTAGCCTGTGGATTGTTCTTTTCTCTGTAGCCAAATTTTTGGCGTTGCTGAATCATGAAATGGTTTCACCTGAAAGGGGGATTTTATGATATTTTAAATAATAAATAAGAAGCCTAATTGATAATTCCAACATTTCTAATGATTTAGAATAGCAAAGAGTGCGTCGATGTAGTCTAGCCAAATAATGTCTTAATCTCATATTTTCATTTTCTATTCTAGTCATATAAGTTTTTTTAGTTAAATGGTCAATATCATTAATAAATATTTTATAAACAACATATTTATCAGTAACATACCAAAAGCTATGCCAACATTTTACGCTCTTCCAAAGCTTTTTAAAAGTTTCCGAACTCCGGTCACCAACTATAAAGTTTAAAATTCCGGGATAGCGCTTGTTAGCTGCGGTCCACATCCAAATCTTGTTTTTTTTTACAAAGGTTTGTAGCTCATCTATTTCAGTTATTTCAGGGATTTATTCAGTGAAACATACATCTTTTAAGCGTAAACTAATTTTTTTTTCCAACCTATTATGGTGGTATGGTGAACACCAGTCACTCTTTCTATGGCTCTAAAGCCCATGCCATTTAGATACATTTTTAGGCACAGCAATTTAGTTTTTTCATCGTAACCACGCTCAGTTTTAACCTCTATAAATTGTCGTCCACATTCGTTGCATTTATATCTTTGTTTTCCTCTTTGATGACCATATTTATGAGTTTTATTGCTATGACATCTAGGGCATTCCATGGTTTTATTTTTAGTATACCATTTTTGGATTCAGCAACGCCAAATTTTTAGGGTAATTAATAGGATAAAAACTTGTAGTGTGGAAACAAAATAATCTTTTATTCGCCGAAAAATCTAACCCTGTAACAGAGAGTTTCCGAGCTTTTGTCGTACCGATCATGCTCTTCACATCTAGTATGATCATGGCAATCGCTTGGCTCGGACATCTGAAATTTAACCAATTTCCCTTGATATGGGCTATATTATGCTCTTGGCTGCTTGTGCTTCCAGAATATTTTATCAATATTGTTGCAATTCGGCTAGGTTATAAAGTTTACACTGGGGCACAGATGGCGGCTTTTCGTCTCTGTTCTGGGGTAATTTGCGTTGCCCTGGTCTCCCGACTGTTACTGGGAGAGGATTTGGGCATAAAAAAACTATTTGGTTTTGGGCTAATGATTATCGCCATGGTTTTCATTAGCAGGAAATCCTCCCACACTGCTTAATGCTAAGTTACCTTCAGAATAGAAATTACATTTTGATTTTCAATGAAAGTCGTTTTAGTTCCCCTAATGCTATGTTTATCAAGTTTACTGATGGCTTTCGCTTGGCTGGGTCATATCCGGTTCCAAAACCAAGGATTTCTCCTGGCTCTCCTCATCAGTTGGGTAATTGTCCTCCCAGAATACATTCTTAATGTTTTAGCAATTCGTTATGGTCATGGAGTCTACACTGGAGGGGAAATGGCGGCATTGAATCTGGGCACGGGAGTTTTGTCTGTCGCCCTTGTGTCCCGTTTATTTCTCAAAGAGTCTATGAATTACTATCAAATATTCGGTTTTTTCCTGATGACCTGGGCAATTATGCTCGTCGTCTATGAGTAATTTGTAGACAATGCTGAGGCTGGGGGAACGGGCAACAGTATACTGTGAAAGTAGTGTGACCCTTCTTACTTATTGGAACGCCCCTTCTGATAAGCGGATCAGTGTGACCCTCACTACTACATCACTCTCTCTCACCACAGCTTTACCCTTGACTGGGCATCCAGCACGGGTTTATCTGAACAGCTTGAGTCTTGGGTCGCAGCCTACAATGAAGCAAGCCTTAGATGCGATCGCATCCCTACTTACTAATAACGAATGCGATGCAGACACTCTTGACTGGGCAGCCCTTACCTATCAGCACACCGCCGCCGTCCAAGCTGCATTATTAGAGATAAATGCCCCCGCCACAGTTCAAAAAAAGATGGCAGCGCTCAGGGGAGTATTAACTGTGGCAAAGAAGTTAAAACTGATGGATGCAGAAGATTATGAGGCAGCCGTGGATTTACCCAGGATCAAGAATCATCCCTTACCCAGAGGTCGCGCATTAACTCAAGCAGAAATTACGGCACTCATTAAGGTGTGTGCCTCTGATACAACTAACCAAGGGGCTAGGGATACCGCCCTAATTGGGATACTACGGGGTGCAGGACTGCGACGGGCAGAGGTGGTGAAGCTGGAAGTGCGGGATTTTGATGGTGATAGTGGTGCATTGGAAGTGCGCCAGGGTAAGGGGGGTAAAGATAGGACGGTTTATTTACCGGAAGGTGCGATCGCGTTTGTGAATGATTGGTTGAGCACGAGAGGTAATCAACCAGGGGCGCTCTTGTGCCCAATACAGAAAGGTGGACAGATACAGTACAGAAAAATGACCCCCCAGGCCGTATTGTTGATTTTGCAGAAACGAGCTAAACAGGCTGGGGTGGAGTCCTTTAGTCCCCATGATTTTCGCAGAACCTTCTGCTCTGATTTGCTTGATGCTGGGATTGATATTGTGACCGTCCAGAAGTTAGCAGGTCATGCTTCCCCTGTGACTACGGCCAAGTATGATAGGCGGGGTGAGGAGGTTAAGCGTAGGGCGGTGCAGAAGTTGGGGTTTTAAAGGGAAAGCGGAAAATGGGCTAATCGTGTTTTTGTAAGATTGTAAGTTGTAGGGTTGTGAGATTGCGGTTGATCAGGAGAGTATTGGAGCGATATAGCTCTTTTTGGATAGGATTGCATGCTCCAGATTGGGTTCAATCTCTGATAATTTTGTCAGATTTAGCCTTTTCTTTGATGAGTCTCAAACTTCACAAACGGCTTCATTTCCAGTGTGGATTTCACGCTAAGTCCCATATCTAGAGTGCTTTGTAGCGGGAGCATCCTATTTTGGCACGTTAGCTCTTTTTAGGGGGCTGAAGCCCTTAAAATATCGGTGCTTTGATGTCTACTTTGATGTCTACAAAATCTAGGAGTGAGTGAGTATATTTGCTGGGGGGCGACGAAATAATCTAAAACCCAGACTCTATAAGCGATATAGCCCTTAGACCTCGTTGATAATACTTTCGTTTATTAGGATTTAATCTCATTAATTCGGTTACTAATTCTATACAAACATCTTTTAAATTAACCCAGGTTTGACCATATAAACCAACGTAAAAACTGCTATTTCTGCGCTCTATTCTATCAGGTTCTTTGACACGAGCCACATATTTTTGTATTCCTTGACGTTTAATCTGCTGACCTTTAATAGTTGCAGAAGTGTAAGCTATGGCTATCAATAAAACTAAAGAAATAAACCGTTCACCTTCAACTTTAGTATTCTCTAAATGATAACCATCAGTCTTGAAGTCTCTAAACATTTCCTCTATATTAAATCTTTTTTTGTAAGCTGAAATTGCCAGCTCTAAGCTATCAAAGTTTGTCAGAATAAACCATCCTTCCTTAGGAGCTATACCTTTGAGTATACGTTGCCACTTACAAGCTACATTAAAATTTGTAAATCCCCGAGTCTTAGTCACTTTTACTCCTTGTATAAATAAAGACACACCAGGTATTAAACCTAAATCATTGAGTGCAACCCAATTATCTTTTTTATATTCAACAAACTCATTCTTTTTTAAACGTAAACAAAAGTATACACCCAAGCTCTGGAGATACTTAGCTAGTTTTACAGAGCAAAATTCTCTATCTCCTAATACACACACTTTATAGTTTTTAATAATCGGTACAATCTTTGATAAAACACTTTGTTGTTCTGTTAAATTACTACTCCCTAACTTGGGCAACAAAGTAAAATATATTGGAAACGCTCTGTCTTGATGCAGTCGCTCATGGGCAGGGCTGTTTCATTCCCAAAATTATTGCAAAAGTGCCAAAAGTGTGGGGATGTTGTTGCTAATTAATCTTTGAGCAATAGTCACAGATGAAAAACCGTTACTACGTAGGAGATTAATAACAATGCTACGAATAATGGACATATTGGCAGGAGCGTGGGCTGCTTTGATGGAGGGACGGTCTTCTTTAAAAACCACATCTTTTGACCAATGCAAGCGATTTTCAATTCCCCAATGTCCACGAATGCCTTGTGCGAAAATCTCAGCATCAGCGACCAAACTACTGATGTAGTAAGCAACCATTACATATGGTTGTCTACCTCGCTGTCCTGTTCTTTCAACCTTAATTAGGGTTTTCAAGCCAATCCATTGGTTAGTGATACCAGTCAAATCATCAAACACACTGATACGTCTTTTGGTGAGGCGACCATGTTTTTTCTCGATGCTAGTATGAGTTGTCAGGGGCACTGCTGATTGTGTATTGACTTGAATCTGTTGATAGAGCTTGGGCTGATTATTTTTTCCCGCGATGGCATAATGATTCCCACTGTTGATAATTAAGTCGCAGGTTTTTTTTTGGCAGTGTAGAGAATCCAAGCTCAATACTGCTTGTTCTAAGTGAAGTGTCTTAATCAAAGCTTGAACTGTACTGATTTCACTGCCATGTTTGTTCTCGAACTGATTTTGAGTTAATACTAAACCCTGATCATGAGTGAATACCGACACCACGCAAATAAAATTCTGATATTTGGTGTTGCTATTGCTCACTGTGCCTCTGATACTTTTGCCATCAATGCTTAACCATTCTCCAGGACTGATTTGGATATACTCTGATGCCCAACTTTGAAAGACCTTGGCAAAGTTATCAAAATCTATACCCATCATGACACGACGTATGGTGGAGTAAGATGGCACACGCCCTTTTGGTATTTTCAAGGCTTCGATTAAATCTTCTCGGTGACGTTGTGCAAAATCTCCCAGGGCACGGTAACCCAAGTATCCACTCATTGTTCCCATGATGACTATTAGCAGTACCACCCACAACGGATGTCGTCTGCCGTCAGTAGTACGAAAATCCCTTACTTCACCGAGTCTTTCAATCAAAGAAGAGCTCATTGTTTTGATTATCTTACAACATTCTCTTAGTATATGGGCTTTCTGAGGGAATGAAACAGCCCTGCGCTCATGGGGGGCCCCCAAGACCGCGCTGCATCGCTTTTATCCCAAATAAGGCTAACCATGATTAAATTAATGCGACCCCAATTTGTTCTATCAATTGCTAGATAAATTAGGGTTTCTGAAGTAAAGTATGTTTTCAATAATTCTTCAAATATTGGAACCCAAACTTTTTCAATTGTTAGGTTTGGTAAGGATAAAAATCTTTGTAGTCTTTTTCTTCTACTTTCAAATTTAATTGGTAAAGGGAGAGTATTTGCTAATTTTTCTAAGTTAACTTTTTTAATTGACTGTAAGAAATTGATCAGAATTTTTTAAAAAATATATTCAGCTAGACTAAGTTGACTTTTTATGTGGTTTTGGTAGAATGCTGGTAACATTGTTAACACGTAGGTCTTGTTGCAAATTAGAGACCTACTTTTTTTTACCACAAAATGCTACTAACTTTACATAGCAAGCATTTCAGCTTGTTTCGTCGCCCCCCCAGGTATATTTGTCGTCGGGTAATACTGTTTCCAACAAGGGATGCTTCCTTTGTAGCCTCATTGTCAGCTCGTGAGCTTGCAAACAGTAACATACAAAGCGGTGATGTATTAAAAAATAGGAATCTATCATTATATCTGAGTAAGTAGGGCAGATTAACTAGGGCTACGATGAGTACTACACCATTAATTATTTGTCTTCCGGATTAATTCTGATCAAATTAGAGTTGATGCCTAAGTCTTACCCTAGGGCGTTTGACACTCCCCACGATTAGAAATCGGGGGATTCTTGGTTCAACGAACTGACTTGCTTAACCAGACCGGAATCAGGAAATGTAGAGGACAGATCTCCCCAAGCGTTGATAAAAGTTTCGGTGTGCC